>JAIPDI010000024.1 GCA_021737785.1 Deltaproteobacteria bacterium | reverse complement strand
GCCTCAATCAAGCACCATATGCCAATAGCCGAGGCTAAGAGCCCTTGGGTGTGACGACCTAACCGCTGGAATCGCCCAGTCAGAAAAATGAGCCCAGCGTCAGCACCAAATTAGGGCTCTAAGCCCGACAGGCTGCTAGCAGGATGCTTTTGGGTCTGATGGTTCCAAATGTATATTTTGTGATATTTTTTTATTGATTTTAATATCAGATATGATATTAATCGAAGTATGAATGTGGGCAATAAAATACGTATGGCCAGGAAGAAACTTGGGCTTAATATGAAGGAGTTTGCCCGCAGAGTGGGTGTCAGCTACCTTACGATTTACAGGGTCGAAACTGACAAGGTGAGTCCTTCGGTGGCCCTCCTCTCCGAAATCGCTCATCATCTTGGGGAGCCAATTGTCGATTTTTTTAACGAAGACAAGAAGATTACGCTTGTCAAGGCTGGAACAGCCCGCAGTGTGGAATCAGGCAAAATGAGCCTGGAGCTGCTGATCCCCAGAGGCGTTATCAGCAATGACATATCGGTTACCTTAGGCCGGACCGAACCTGGTGAATTCGTCAGTAAACATACCCATAATGGCTTTGAACTGACCTATCTGCTGAAGGGGGAGGCTTTCTTTAAGCATGGGTCTGAAGAATACGATCTGAAGGAAGGCGACTTGATCTATTTTGATGCAAGGGTGGAGCATTCCGTGACGGCACTGAATCGCAACGAGTTTCTTTCAGTCTATTTTCGAAGGTGAGAAAACGCTCATTCTTTGTTAAGGCATGGCTGTCAGACGGCCCCTGTAAATGAAGATTCAGGATATTTGTCTGAAATCCGCCGGAGCGGGATCCCTACTTTGGTTGCGGCCGTTAGACCGACTCAGGAGAACAGATGGAATTGAATGAAGCGCAGCAACGGATGTTGGAGGGGAAACAGGGTCCCGGGGTCCAAAAGGCCATGGAGATTCTCGTCGCCTATGGCGATTGTTACGGCGCCCATCGCATGATCCCGGTCACGAGCGTCCATATGGCAGGCAATTTCCCGGTGCTTATGGACGAGGGAATTGAATGGCTTGAAGATCTGGCCCGTGATGGGACCAAAGTGGCCGTTTTCACCACAAAAAACCCCGAGATGTTTGATTTTGAACAGGCAGAAGAACTCCGCATCCCCACCATTTACCAGATCAGGCAACAACGGATTCATGAGGCCTTGAAGGCCCTTGGACTGACGTTGACCTATTCGTGCCACCACTATCTGGTGGGCAATGTGCCGAGGTTTGGGGATCACATTGCGTGGGCTTCTTCCGGGAGTCAGGTCTTTGCCAACTCCGTAATCGGCGCGCGGTCCAACAGGGATGGAGACCACGTGGCCCTGGCCGCCGCCATCACCGGTGTTATCCCGGAATGGGGGATGCACCTCGATGAAAACAGAAGGGCAGGTATAATCGTTGATGTGGCGCAATTGCCGCTTAAGACGTATGGCCCGGCAGATTATAAGGCGCTGGGGTGGCACCTGGGCAAGCTGGTGGGAAGCCGGATCCCTGCAGTGGTAAACCTGCCAAAGGACATACACATCGAGGGCATAAAGGGTCTTCTCTATACGTTGACGGTTACAGGGGCGACAGGTCTGGTCCATCTGGTCGGAATCACGCCAGAGGCCCCTACCCTGGAGGCCGTCTTTGCCGGTGCTCACTCCGCTTCAGCTGATATTGTGCCTTTCCAAAAAGACGTGGACAAGGCTTTTCTTGAGATATCCAGCAGTTCGGAGGACAAGATAGACATGGTCATATTCGGCTGTCCTCAGTGCAGCATCCAGGAGGTCCAGGAGATTGCGGCCCTGCTCGATGGAAAGGAAGTTCACCCCGACACAAAGCTATGGATTTGCACCTCCAGGTGGGTCAAGACCCTGTGCGAAAGGATGGGTCTCCTTGAAGGAATCAAGGCCTCGGGGGCGCGCCTGTTGTGCGACATGGGTGCGGCCGATGGTCCCCATCTTTACCTGAGAGAGCAGGGCGTTCGGGTGATCGCCATCAATTCCGCCAGGGGGAGCTACTATGCACACAATCTCTTCGGGATGGACACCTGGTTCGGTTCCACCGAGGACTGTATCCGATCCGCCGTTTCCGGGAAGTGGGAGGGGAGGAAATGATGAGATTGAAAGCGAAGCCCGTCATGAAGGGTGTGGCCGAGGGCGAGGCGATTGTGTCCCGGATGCCCATATCCTTTACAGGAGGCATGGATCCCGACACGGGTAATATCAGAGAACCGGGGCATGATTTGGAAGGGCAGTCCGTTGCCGGCAAGATCCTTGTCTTTCCAACAGGCAAAGGCTCCACAACGGGTTCGTGGCAATACTATGCAGCGTTTAAACGGGGGAATGCCCCCAAAGGGATTATTAATGTCAGTGCAGAGGGTGTGGTGGCGGTGAGCGCCATTATCACGTCTACCCCGATGGTTCATGAACTGGAAAAGGATCCCTTGGCGTGTATCGAAACCGGCGACTATGTAAAAATCGATGCAGACAATGGAATTGTGGAAATTGAAAAGAAAACATAATGAAAGGGGGTGTTCAAACCATCATCGACGAGGATATCTCATTGCATAAAGATGCGCTTTCTGGACTCAACACATCTAAGGCCAAGGAGGGTTATTATGAAGAGTAAAAAACTTTTTGTCTTTGCATGCGGCGTTTTCCTGTTACTATTTGGAATAACAGCATCCGTTGCCTCCATAAGTGAGGCGGCATCAGACAAGCCTATCAAACTGAGCTTCAGTACCATGTTTCCCCGCGCTCACCTCCAGGGAGCACTCAATCAATTTTTCTGTGATGAAATCGCAAGACGCACCAACGGACGGGTGGAAATCACCCTGTATCCCGCCGGAACCCTCACGTCTGCGCCCAAGAACTTTGACGGCGTTATTAAAGGTCTCTCAGATATCGGCATGAGTTGCCCTCTGTATGTCGCAGGCCGGTTTCCAGTGAGTGAGATCTTCGAGATGCCATCGGAAATTGACAGCGGTTGGGTAACCGGGAAGGTTTATAACGACCTTTACAATAAGTATAAACTTGAAGAATACAAAGACGTCCATGTCCTTTATCTGCATGGCCCCGGCCGAAACGTGCTTTCAACCCGAACGGTCCCTATCCGTAAGCTTTCAGATATGAAGGGGCTTGTCCTGAGGGCCAGCGGTGGTGCAACCTCAACCATCAAGGCGTTGGGCGCCACGCCGCGGGCCATGTCCATGGGCGAGGCATATGCGGCCTTGTCCAAGGGTGTTGTCGAAGGGCAATTTGCCGTTCCGGAAACCCTCAAGGGCTGGAAGCACGGCGATGTGGTGAAATACGTTACCATCCCCCCGATCTCCACATCCAGCTGCCAGTACGTGGCCATGAACAAGAAGAAATGGAATGCCCTCCCGCCGGACATCCAGAAGATTTTTACGGAAACGAGTGCCGAGTTCTCTGACTACCATGGCTATGTCTGGGAATATTACGACAAGGCGGGTATTGAGTATTTTAAAAGTCTGCCCGAAAGGGAGTTGATTGTCATCCCCGGGGATCAGCGGCCTGAATGGGAAGCGGCCGTCACACCGGTCATTGAGGAGTACATCAAAGACAAGACAGCCAAAGGACTCCCTGCAAAGGAAATGCTGGACTATGTCAACGAACGCATCCAATACTGGACGGCAAAAAAGCCCGGCACGGAGGTTTCGATTAAGTGGGTTGAGGAGAATCTGGTAGAAAAATAGCCTCGAGGGGCATTGTACTACTTGTTTTAATGGGCCTCATTCGTGGGGTGCCTTTCAGTGCACCCCACAAGGGACCCGTCATATGACATGGGCGGCGTAAATGCATTTGCTTGAAAAAATCAACCAATACATAAGTCGTTGGTTCAATGGAATTGCCCTGGCTGCATTGAGCGCGATGCTGTTCCTTGTTGCTGTGGACGTTATCGGGGCCAAGGTTCTTTCACTCCCCGTCTCCGGGGCCATGGACCTGACGTCTCTTTTAGGGCTTCTGATTATAGGGTTTTCCATGACGCAAACCTATATGGAAGGCCGCCATATCACTGTGGACTTCCTGATCATCCGCGCCAACAAACGCCTTCGAAACGTGTTGCGATGTCTGAACGCGGTTCTGTGCATGGTCTTCTTCTTGTTTGTCGTGTGGCGGCTTTTTCTCTATGCCCACGACCTTCAGATGTATGGGGAGAAATCCCTGACCGTAAAGATTCCCCTTTTCCCTTTCGCCTATGCCCTGGGAGTGGCGTTTGTCCCCATGCTCCTGGCCGTTCCCATTCAACTATATCGCAAATGGAAAGGATCTCGGGAGTAAAATGGACCCTGTTACTGTCGGAATCTTAGGCATCCTTGTTCTCCTCTTCCTTTTTGTCATAGAATTTCCCGTGGCATTTGCCATGGGGTTTGTCGGTTTCCTTGGGTTCGGGTATCTGGTGGGTTTCAGCGCAGGCCTCGACATGCTCGCCATCGATATCTTTGAGAATTTCTCTTCCTACAATCTGACCGTAATTCCGATGTTTGTGTTGATGGGGACGCTTGCATTCGAAATCGGGATGAGTTCACGGCTTTTCGAAGCAAGTCATGCCATTTTTGGGAAGATGCGCGGAGGATTGGCCATTGCCGCCATCATGGCCTCCGCTGGTTTTGCCGCTATCTGCGGTTCCACCAACGCGACCGCGGCAGCGATGGGGGCCGTCTCCCTTCCCCACATGAAGCGTTACGATTACGACGATTCCCTGGCAACGGGATGCGTCGCAGCAGCAGGAAGTCTTGGGATCCTTATTCCACCCAGCGCCCTGTTGATTGTCTTCGGCATCATGGCTGAGGAGTCGATTGGGAAGCTTTTTATCGCTGGCGTCCTTCCCGGTCTCCTCCTTGCCCTTCTTTTTATTCTTACCGTAATAATCCTCTGCCATAGGAACCCGAGCCTGGCGCCTGCCGGACCCTCCACGTCCCTCAAGGAAAAACTGGCAGCCGTCTCTGCGGTGGGAGAGGTGCTCATTCTTTTTTGTCTGGTCCTTGGGGGCCTTTTTACCGGATGGTTCAGCCCAACCCAAGCAGGCGGCGTCGGTGCGGCCGGCGTTCTCATCCTCGGTCTGGTGAGAGGGAAGTTGACCTGGAGAGGTTTTGTGAAAGCGGGAAAGGATGCGCTTCTCATCACGTGTATGGTCATGTTTATTGTGACAGGGGCTGCGATCTTCAGTCACTTTTTTGCAGTCACCAAGATTCCCTTCCTCTTGTCTGACTGGGTCTCCCAGCTGAACTTTCCGCCTATGGTCATCATGGGACTTATTGTCCTGCTCCATCTTATCGGCGGTTGTTTTATGGATGGTTTCGGACTCATTGTACTTACCGTACCGATCATGCTGCCCATGATCAGGGCCCTGGGTTTTGATGTGGTCTGGTTCGGGATTATCATTGTCTTGATTGTTGAGATGGGGACCATTACACCGCCGGTCGGGGTGAATGTCTATGTGATTAAAGGCGTGGCCGGTGATGTTCCGCTTGAAACGATTTTCAAGGGGATATTCCCGTTCCTCTTGGCCTTGATCATTGCGGTCATCATCCTGATGGTCTTTCCACAGATTGCAACCTTCCTGCCCGCAATCGCAACCTACTAACCCCTCAGATAAATGAACATAAAGGTGTCTGCGCTTGACTCATGTTCTGCTGTAAAGAAGGATTATGTCCAGACCGCTGAGAAACTGAAAGGAGGTGAGCTTGTATGGATATTCAAATTACCGTCGGCAACGTGGTCCTGGATGCGGTGTTGAATGACACCCCCACGGCCGGGAAGGTGGCGGCGGTCCTGCCTCTGGACCTCCCCTTCAACACCTGGGGAGATGAGATCTATTTTGAAATCCCTGTGGTGGCGGAAGTGGATGAGACCGCCCAGGAGGAGGTGGCCGTGGGCGATCTGGGGTACTGGCCCACGGGCCGTGCCTTCTGCATCTTTTTTGGGCCGACCCCCATGAGCACCGGTGATAAGATCATACCGGCAAGCGCTGTCAATATGATCGGCCGGGTCACGGGCGATGTGACCCGGTTGAAGGGGGTTATGGACGCGGGCCGCATCCTTGTAAAGCCCAAGGGATAGGCAGTCTTGAAACAGAGCGTATTTACCATGGGGTGGTGACAGTGCACGAGGAATTGAAGAAACGGGCGGATGCCATTCGAAAGTGGAACGAGGGGCTGACCACCGGGGTCACCCTCCGCCTGGTGCGGACAGAGGGGCCTCAGAGCAGGGCCATTGAACGGTTTGCCACAGGACTCCACGATCTCGCGCCCAAAATTGTGGTGGAAGAAGCCGCCGGTCTGAATGGCGACCTCCCGGGGATGCTTATCGGTGAATCGTGGGCCTTCCATTTCGTTCCCGAGGGCATGGAATTGGATCCGTTCATGGATCTCCTTTCGGCCATTGACAGGGGGGAGGCGGATATCCGCGACGACATCAGGGGCATACTGAAAAACCATTCCGGCAGGATTCCCCTGACGCTTTACCTGAGCACCCACTGCCCCAACTGTCCCGCTGTGATGCGTCAGATTGGCCCCCTGCCCCTGGTGAATCCGGGCATCCATGTGACGGCCATCGACGGGCTCCTGTTTCCGGACCTGGCCTCAGCGGAGCGGATCCAGAGCGTTCCCACGCTGATCGGAGAAGGGGGCCTCCGATGGACCGGCCAGATCCGGCTGGAGTCCGTGATCGAGGTCCTGGTAGAACGAGGGGAAGCGGGGTATACGAGGGAGATACTGGAAGAAATGATCACGCAGGGGAATGCAGGGCCCCTGGCAGACATGATGATCCGGGCCGGCCGCCTGTTTCCCGCGTTTATGGATCTCCTTACCAGTGATCTGTTTTCCCTTCGTCTGGGCGCCATGGTGGTCATGGAGGACCTGGCCGAACGGGCTCCCGACCTTGCACGGAGCGTACTGGAACCCCTGTGGAAGCGGATGTCCGGTGTGGATGAGGCGGTGCAGGGCGATATCCTCTACCTGATCGGGGTGATCGGGGATCCGACCTGGATCCCGAGGCTTGCCTCCTTCATGGAAAAAGGTCTATCCCCCGACCTGGAAGAAGCGGCCCGGGAAGCACTTGAATCCCTGGGCGGAGACAACGGTCCCTGAGAGGGCGCCCTCTTCCTTTTACTCACACCAAGCGGCACACCAGGAGTCGGATTGGCGCTTCCCCCGGGACTGCACGAATCCGGGTTCCATTCGTCAGCCCGCCTCGGTATTATTCTATGTTCACAACCGTAAACAGGTGGTCGTCGATGGCATCGTGGAAGGCTTGGTGGTTTCTGCCGCCGATCTGAAGAATACTCCTGTCTCGACCGATATCCTTCAGGGAAACCTTTTCCCAGGACTCGGCAAGGCTCATGTTAAGGGCCTTTGCCGCGGCCTCCTTTGCGGTCCATACTCTGACGGCTGCCTGGATTTCACCCAATGGCGATTCCTCCACCAATCTCCTCTCCTGTGTGTTCATATAAATGTCCCGGGATCTGATGACCCTTTCAGAGATTGCTTCCACATCGACCCCTATCCGTACATTCGAGGCGATGGCGACGGCAAATCTGCTGTCGTGGGAAACAGAACAGAAAGACCCGCAATCCTTATCTCCTGCCGGGCAGAAGGGACGTATCCCATCGGGTGAAACAGTGGTAATGGAGGATGCCGGTGTGTTCCGATCGCCGGACAGCTGCCTGGAGATGCTCTTGCAGCAGAGACGCGCCGCAAGATAACTTATTTTCCGTTTTGTGCCCATGTTGTTGAAGCGATGGACTTCTTTATCTGAAAGCGCTCCCCGGGCGAGGCCGTTCACGGTCTTCAGTTCAATAAGCGAAAAAGCCGTACACTGAGTCTGTATGAATTCCAGATTTCGTGCGTCAGCACCTTTGGAGATCCATTTGGGGGGCGTGATCCTCCCGCCGCTTACATCCCTCATCCGTAACCCGAGTATTTCCTCTTTGGGATTGCCGTCTCGATCGTAGATCCAGATATCAAAGGAGGGCGGACGGGTGTGCGGGCACCTGGGCATTATCCTGCAGACGTAGTTTTCTCCGGGGATCGTAGGGCTGTAAATCACCCGCCTGTCAAACCCCACGGGGAATCCCACAATCCCGGAATACCGTTGGCTCCATACCGAGGCCAGGTGAAACGCGGCGTCAAGGGGGAAGGGGGACCCCAAGGGTCCTGAAGCGCCGTCAACGGCCGCGGCCTGAAGATTTCCGACAGCGCCGTTTTCCGATACAAACAGGGGGGGGACGGCATTCTGAAAGGCCGGGCCGAAGGGCACCAGATCGCCATAGAGACGATCTGAAGGGATGTCCACACATACGCCTTCAAGGGCGGAAACAAAATCGAGGGGAAGGGGGAGGGCCTTCCGATGCCTTCCCCCGAACAGGACGGTGACGTGTTCCATCCACCGTGTTATGGCGGCATTGGGTGATCTGCTTCGGGTCACCAGTGTGGAACGTATCCTGCCGTCTTCATGGACCGCGATGTCATTCCAGGCCTCGATCCACCTGCTCCTCCCGGCCGCCCCGGTGCTCAGAAATTTGTCAAACCTGGCATCCGCAATCAGGGACAGGTCCGTCTGCGGCAGATAGTTTTTCGTTGATGCGGCCAAAAGCTGCATGGCCTCCACCGCGGGAAAGACCGCATCGCCCTGAAAACAATGATCCAGGAGATACGCATCGGTTTTTATATGGACAGGGACCCTTGCTTTTTCGACTATTTTGGAAAGGTCTTCCATATTTGCAGGGTTTTTTCGTCGATGGCCACGGGTGTGCCCGAGGCGTTGATGGCGCAGTGTCTGGTAAATCCCTTGCAGACGATGTCAGCGGTGTCGGCATGGGTGATGATATAATTGAATTGAATCCGAACCCTCTCGAGTTTGTCCGGCCGCGTATGTATCCACATGACGTCATCATAGTAAAGGGGCGAGTGATAGATGATCCCCACCTCGATAATGGGATAGACCAGGCCGCCTTCCTCGATTTCACGGTAGCTGCACCCCGAATCCCGCATGAGGGATGCCCTTCCCATTTCAAAGAAGCGCAAATGGTTGGCGTGATACACGCTCTGTGAGCGATCGGTGTCTCCGTACAGGGTCCTGTTCTTACACCTGTGCCAGACCATCCCTTCGGTCCTATCCTTCACAAACCGGTCATCGGTGCTGAAAATTTCGGGAAGAAACGGTTTCGGCCGCATATCATACCCCCCTGAAGACGACACAGCAGTTGGTTCCGCCGAATCCAAAGGCATTGGAAAGAAAGAGCTGATAATCCATTTTCCTGGTCTCATTGGGAACCACATCCACATCCTCGAATTCGGGGTCGGGGATATGGTTGATGGTGGGAAGGATCCGCCCATGATGCATCGCCTCTATACTCAAGGCAGCCTCTATGGCCGCAGCAGCTCCGAGGGTGTGTCCTATCTGAGACTTATTGGACGACACCGGGATCCCCTTGAGATGTTTGCCGAATACGCTCCTCAGGCAATCAATTTCAATGCTGTCGCCCCTTGAGGTGGATGTCCCGTGGGCATTGACATACTGGATATCTCCGGGCTGCAGTGCCGCATCATCGATGGCCCCACGGATGGAGAGCGTAATGGTCTTTTTGTTGGGCCGGATAAAATGGAATGCATCGGAATTCCAACCGATGCCCAGGACCTCGGCCTTCGGCGTCAGTCCGTAGGCATCCATCATTTCCCGGGCGGCGAGAACGAGCACTCCCCCCCCTTCGGAGAGGATAAGCCCTTTTCTGTCTATGCTGAAGGGCCGGGAGGCCTGGGAGGGGTCGTCATAGGCGCGGTCTCCGGGAACCACCTTGAGCGTGGCATTCATGTTCTCGAACCCATGGATAATTTCGGGAAGGATACAGGTTTCCACCCCGCCGGCCAGGACAAAGTCACAGTCACCGTCCCGTATCATTCGTGAGCCCACCCCGATGGCATGGTTCCCTGAGGCACATGCCCCCTGTGGGGAAAAGACCGGGCCTGTGAACCCCAGCAGCATCCCCGCTTTCCCGGACGGGAGATTGGCACAGAGGTTAGGGAGGAGGTAAGGGCTTACCTTCAACGGCCCCTGGTTGAGATAATTATCCATGGCCGTTCGGAATGCGTCGGTTCCGTTGAGCGCGGATCCGATCATACAGGCGGTCCTCGGGGAGGTATCCTTGTCCATCTCGAGACCCGCGTGTTGAAGGGCCTCTTTACAGAGCTCCATGGTCAGAATGACAAACCCGGCGTTCCAGTTATACGCCTCTTTTCGGTTCACGAAATCGAGGGACAACGGGTCCCAGTCGGGAATTTCCCCGACCACATTGCTTAAGGCGTCCACCCGGCATCTCGTGACCCTGCGAAAACCGGCCTCCCCCTTGACGGCCCGATCCCATGTTGCGGAGAATGTCCTGCCGAGGGGGGTTGCTGCGGCATATCCGACCACATATACCCGTCTATTTTTAGGAGGTTTCATGATGTCTGATTATCCGGTTTTCTGAAAAACAACACAGGCGTTGGCCCCGCCAAAGCCGAACGAATTCTTCAACAGGAACTCCTGTTCATGGGTGCGCGACCCCTCAGCCACGCAGTCCAGGGTTATTTCCGGATCCGGCGTATAATTGATGGTGGGGAGGAGGGTGTCGCAATCCATCCCCTTCAGGGCGAAAATCGACTCAATGGCGCTCGATGCGCCCATGCAATGCCCTATCTGGGACTTGTTGGCAGAGACCGGCGGAATGTGCCTGCCAAAAACCGCCCTCAAGGCCTGATACTCCACCTTATCGCCGACCCGCGTGGATGCGGCATGTGCATTGACCGCGTCGATATCAAGGGGTTTGATGCCTGCGTTTGCAATGCTTTGGGAGATACATCGCGCCACGGTCTTCAGATGGGGGGCCACAAAATGGTGGGCATCGGAGGTCATCCCCCATCCGGCGATGGCTGTGGTGTAATCCATGCCGTTCGATTGGGCGAACTCCTGCGTCGAAATAAGGATGCTCCCCGCCCCTTCTGAAATGACAAACCCTCTTCGATCCATGGAAAACGGCCTGCTTGCCCTCTCGGGGGGTTCAGCGATCACACCTGCTTTGGGCCGATACGCGCCGTTCATGGTGGCAAAGCCCGCCACAATCGGTTCCACCAGTGCGAAATCCACGGCCCCGCATATGACGACATCCGCCCTTCCCAGCTCGAGGAGCATGGCCCCGACGATCATGGAGGTGAGACCGGTCGCACAGGCCGTAACGGTGGAAACAATGGGACCGGTCGCATGGGTCAACATGGAGACCTTGCCTCCCACCATGTTGATGCATGAATTGGGATTGGTGGAGGGCCGCGGCATCTTGCCGGATGCCATCATCCGCCTGTCGGCCTCAAGCACCGCATCCTGTCCCCCGACCGCCGAACTGAACGTGACGGCGACCCGGGGAGACAATTCAGGGACGATCTCGATCCCGATCTTGGCCAGAGAGCGATGCACCACCAGCATCCCGTATCTGAAAATAGGGGAGGTCCACTGGGCCAGGCTGGAAGGCGATAAAAAAGGGTAGGGCGAGGCATCGAAGGCTTCCACCTGTCCGGCGATATGGACGGGGAAGTCCTCTCCAAAGGGAAAACGCGTCAGCTTGCCGATGCCGCTTTCCCCCCCCACGCACCGGTCCCATTGCGTCTCCAGATCAACCCCCAATGGGGAAACCGCGTCGTAGCCGATGATGACCGCTCTTTTTGAATTCATTTGAACAGGGTTGGGGATGCAAGGTAAAGTGGGATCCCCCTTTGATTACCAGGGAATAAACTGATAGAGCTTTGCGAACATCTCATAGACCTCTATCCACTCCTTCAGGTGTTCCGGGGAATCCATGTGGGCCCTCTTATTGACCATTACCCAGCTCATATGGGCCGCGCCGTCCTTGCAGGTGGCGCAATCCCGTGTTTGAGACGTACAACATCGGTAAATTGTCTTGAGATCCGCTGCCCAGCGGATAAATCCGATGAGTCGGCGTACAGGGGGATCTCTCCGGTCCAGAGGCTCACTGACAGAAGGACATTGCAGCCACCCGAAGCGCCGATCCCCCATTGTTCCCGATGTAATGATTTTGTGATAATATTTTGAGGATATCACGGTATCGGGATAGGTATCCAGGAGTTCATCCATTTCAGAGCGTATATCCTCCAATTCCGCCTTTTTCCAGGAAAAGCCGTCCACCCCTTCATCATTTGAAAGGAGCTGCATATGGACCTTCAGTCCTGCATCCCGTATCTTTCGAATAATCCGTTGGCTTTTCCCGATCTGTTTGGGGGTCATGGTATAGAGATAATAGGCGTGAGGATCTCCCTCGTAGCTCTTGCGTGAGATGGAAAAGGTGTCTTTTCCCCTCAGAAGCCTCTCGTCCGCTTCATCCCCCCACAGGGAGATCCCGACCATCATATGTGGGAATCTGTCTCTCGGGACCTTAATGATCCCGTTGGTTGCGCAGAACGTGGGCAGTCGCCGGTAGAATGCCTCCACCCTGTCAAGGCACAGGGTCGGCTCCCCCCCGATCAGGATGGCCAGGTTGATGCCCCGTTCCTCTTCCTTGTCAACAAACCGCTTCCATTCGGCCAGGTCCGTTTCTTCAGACACGTTGTTCTCGCCGGAAGAAAAAAAGAAACACCCCTTGCACCTTAGATTGCATTGGTTGGTCACATCATAGATGGAACTGCGGATGTTCAACTTGGAGATGGATTTATATCTCTCGTACCATTCCTTATCTAATAACGAACTAATGGTTTTCATCGCTATTCGTCCGTATCACTTCCAATGCGGATACCGCAACCGAAATGTCTCACGCAAAGCCACGAAACCGCAAAGGGGTTTCATTTTTGGTTGTTCACCTGGATTGTCTTCCTTTTTTCATGAGACCAGGCAATAAGAGCGTCAACAGCTCTTTCCTACCCAACAGATCCAGGCCGTTTTGCATCAATCGTCGACAAGCCCATGCCCTGGCGGCGCAACCATATGATCGCACAGATTTTCGCCCTTTTCATACCCCATGACCCATACGGCGAGGTATGTGTCCACGTAATCGAGCCACGACCTGAATGTGTCGGGATCGGATGCATGGCGGAACAACCTGGCCGTCACCACCGCACTCCCTGCGGCGTAATGCCGGCAATCCGTGCAGTCGGTATCGGGCACGCAACAGGCAGCTGTTCTATCCCAGGTAAGATCCGCGCGGTACTGCCGAAAAGAGCGCCCCAGTCCGATGGCAGTGGAACTGTTCATCCTTGGATAGGAACAGGAGTAAAGGTCATGGAGCCCACGGATATGGGTATGGGCAACCGCACTGTAAGGGGAAAACAGGAGGTTCTCCGGGTATTCCGAAATAAGGGCCAACATCGTCTGCCGGGCATGGGCAAGGGATTGCGGCGTGTGACGAAGGGGGCCGGTATATCCGACGGGCGATGAAAACATATTCAGGGTAACCTTACATCCATGCCGGGCAAGGACCTCCATGACCCCGTGGATCTGATCGATATTCTCCCTGGTAAAGGTGTATACGAATACGGCCCGGGGATCATCCTGATAGTTGTCGATCTGTCTGACCAGCATGTCTTTGGCCTTCCTGATACTCAGGCTTGTCTCATCGTCGCCCCAGACAGAGATATGAATTTTGTAATCGATGGATCGAGGAATAGGCCGTAACCCGTTGGATGCGATGGCGCCGAGGGGCATCTCTTCGAAGCAGACCTGACACAGGTCAGGGACCAGAGAGGGTTCAGCACCGGCCAGAACCACATAGGTGATGCCCCTCGCCTTTTCGCCCTTCATGAGGTCCCGCCAATCCTCCGGAGCCTTGTTTTCATGGGCAAACTGTTTGCTCCCCTCGAAATAGTAGCAGCCGTCACACCGAATATTGCAGCGGTTGGTCATGTCGTAGGTGGATTCCCTCAGAAAAAAATACCTGCGGACCTTCTCCCACCTGGCCCCAACAGCAGGATCCCCAATGAGGTCGGAGAATCTCCATGTCTTTTTCTGTGCGTCTTTCAAGTGATGCGCCTTTGCCTTCATTCGTAATTCCCGGTCACATACCACTCAAAAACGGGTCATCCTTCCTCTTTTCCATCGTCCATTTTTTCCCGGATATATTCCGCTATTCGCCGGATGTTGTTTAATTTCGGATAATCGTCTTCGTCGATGACAATGCCATATTCATCGCGAAGCACCAGGGCGACGGTCGCCAGATCCATGCTGTCGATGCCGACTTCATCAATCAGGTCAATTTCAGGATCGAAAGTCTCGGGGGTGACGTCTTCCAATTTGAGTTCATCGATCATAATCTCTGCGATACGGATAGTCAGTTTGGAAATTTCATATGGGTTGGCCATTATTTACCTCCTTGGTCGGGTGATCCTGCCATGAACCTATAAACAGAATCAGGGTGAACGCCCTGAGCTCAAAACTATGACCCCTCAGCGATCAGAAGGCCGCTGCAGGCCAACTGATCCTTTACCATCATGCGGAATGAATAGGAGGCGGGGCCCTGTGCCCGACATCTGATGATGAGGGTTATGGGATCTTGGGGCCGTATCATCTGCTTGAATCTCAGCTTTTTTATTTCAGAAATCCTGCAATCCTTATGCCCGGACTCTTGAATTGTATCCACCACCATTCCAAGCTGCGCAATGCCGGGGAGGATCGGATTTTCCGGAAAATGACCCGAGAACCATGGGGAATCCGCATCCACCTCCAATTCGGCCATAATCTGACCGGGATCCGGACGGCTGATCCGGATTACCGAATACCATTTCACCATAGTTTTCAATTTTCCAACCGGGCAAGGCCCCTAAGTCCGAATCAGATGCTCCCAGAGGGGTCCATGACGTCCCCTGGCATACATCCTGGGGATGATTCGGGCGGTCAGGTCTTCCCCCGAGCCCGTCACCCAGTTCATCCTTCCGGCGGCATGGTCCCTGACCCGCAGAAGGATTTCTTCAGTGGTGATCGCCGTAGACTGATAAAAGATCGGCGCCAACAGACTCCGGGAAGCGGATATCTGCCCGGACGCGACCGCCATCTCATGCAGGGCGGTCTTCGGATAGATGCGCATTCCGCAGAAGAAGAAGAAGACCGCACCTTCGAGTCTATCGGCACTCGAAAGGGTTCTGCTGATGGAATGAATATCTTCTCCGGGTCCGCCCAAGAGGAAATAGTGGGCCACATGTAAACCGGCGTCTATTGCAGCGCAGTGTGAACAAAAGACGTGGTCGGCGCTAAAGGGTTTCCGGTAGGCGTGGAGTACCTCATCCGACAATGACTCCGTACCGAATTCCACATGGGTGAGGCCTGCATCCGCCAGGGACCGGTAATAGTCTTTCGGTGGACGCGTGGGAGCGAAAAATGCGCCCCAGGGGATGGAGACCCCTGCCTTCATAAAGGCATGGGCCACCGCCATGCTGTGATCATAATCCGCGTTGAATGCCGAGTCAGTGATGAAGAAATACCTGGCGCCCGTCTTCTCAATCCACAAGGCCGTGTCCGCCACCTCTTCCGGAGGGATAAGCCTCAACGCGTTTCCCTCGATATGGGGATATGTACAATAGATACACTTGAAATTGCAACCTCTCTTTGTCTGAAGGTTGAGCATGCCCCCGTTTTTCAAATAGAAGGGAATATGGGCGCCCTCTTTTTGAAGCCCCCTTGATAAGGGACCGTCCCACGGAGGTGGCAGGGTCCCGTTCCAACCCCGCGTGATCACTCCCGGAATCCCGGAGGTATCCTTATGCGCCCCGATCGCCCTGAGAAGGGGGGCCAGCCTTTCTCCCTCTCCCACAATTCCATAATCGGCCTTAAGGCCTTCCATGATTTCGCTGGGGAAGAGCGTGAATCCGCTTCCCCCCAGGATCAGAAGCGCATCGGAATGTTTTCTGACGGTTTCGGCCAATTCGCGGTATTCGGTGAGATAATCCTTTGGCGCGGTGATATCGCAATTGTCGATATTTCGCAGTGAAAGCCCAACCACATCCGGTGAAAACCCTTGAAGCATCCCGGCCAGGGAATCGCTGTTTCCCATCTCGTTCATATCCGCAATCCTGACCCGGTGCTCCATGGATATGGCGTCGGCCACATAGTCAAGACCGAGGGGATATACCGGATAGGGTGTTTTCAGTCTGTTCGCTGAAACCAGTAGTACCTTCACCGCACCCCCTAATGAATCACCTCGATTGCCGTCACAAAATCTCCAAGACCGACCAAGAGGATCCCTTTGTCTTTCAGGTCAATGGCTTTTCCCCCATGGAGTCCGCCGGGCAATTCCCCTTGATCCACGCATTGCAGGGCAAGAACCGCGGCGACTGCCGAGGCGGAAGCAAATTCCCCTGTAACCCTTCGATAATCAATCACCGGTCCCTCGAACCCGGACATCGACAGGAACTCCCTAAGCTGCGCTTCCCCCGTTTTCCGACAGGCAGCAGGGATGCCCGCGAAAACAGCCCCATACTTCTTTCGAACCCCTTCCCGGCCCGCCAGACCGACCATCAGCGATGAGATGACAGAAGGGTTGTTCTTGGAGGTTTCATAGAACATGGCGGCTGTTTTCAGGCCTCCGTCGGATTCCGATCGCTTGAGACACATGGCTCCGCCTCCCTCTGAAGGCGTTGCATCGCTCCTGGTAGATCTGTCAAACAGGCGCGAGAGGGTGTCATGGAACTCATCGCTCCCGACCACGAGCAGTGTGTCGTCACTATCTTCCGCCATCAGGCCGGCCAGCATCAGGGCCTGTTCAAATGAGTAGTCTCCACCCGTGGCGGTGATGTTGGGCCCCATGGACCCGAATCGGATGGCCGCCTGGCCGGCCGGTGCATTATGAACCGAACCGATAAAGTCGATGGGACTTGGAAATTGTTCTCCGGATTCAAACAATTTGGTCAAAAAATCGTATGTTTCCGAAAGCGCTCCCCAGCCGGTGCCGAAAAAGATCGAACCCGGTGCATCCGCCTGTCGCGAGTCGGCGTGGGCCGCTGATGCCAAAGATAACACCAGCCTGGGCAGCCGCCTGAGCCGTCTCACGTCCCTTGGGGAAAATCCCTGGGATAACACCGGGTCAGGAACCCTCCCTCTACAGCTTTTTCCCCCGGATACTGCCCTCAGCGACATCCCGGTGTCCCCGGCCCCGGTAAGGCACGCGCTTCCCAGCACAAGCAGATGAGACGCCGCTTTCACGGGCATGGGCCGAGGAGGGTGTCCCCTGCGGGGGGACCCAATGACAACCGAGGCGTTATTTCCCCCGAATCCAAATGAGTTCGAGAGGACGGTGTGAATATGCGCCGTCTTCGAGGGCGTCATCAGGGGGGCCAGCGTCAATTCGGGGTCGGGGAGATGGCAACCCACATTTGCCGGGACCAGGCCCTCGGAGACGGCCAGCGCAGACACAACGGCCTCCATGGCGCCTGCGGCCCCCAGGGAGTGTCCAAAGGCCCCTTTTACGGAAGACATGAGGGGTTTCTTGTCGGGGAAAAGGGTATTCAAGGCCCTTGCTTCGGAACGGTCGTTATCGACTGTGCCTGTCCCGTGCAGGTTGATGTAATCGATTTCTTCGAGGGAGATATGCGCATCGCGCACTGCCGCCTGCATCGCCTGAATGGCCCCCGCCCCGTCAGGATGGGACGCCGAAGGGTGATAGGCGTCACAAGAGAGTCCCGCCCCCAGGATCTCAGCGATCGCATTGTCAGGAACACTTTCGGAGGCAGTGAGGACCAGGACGGCCGCCCCTTCCGCAACCGACATCCCCTCCCTATCTTTATCAAAGGGCCGGGCCCCTTGAGGGTCGATCAATTGAAGTGCCCTGAACCCATGGTATGTGAGGCGGCTGAGGGAATCGGCGCCTCCGGCCAGAACCGTCCCGGCCCTCCCGGCCCTCAGCATGTCCAGGGCGATCTTAATGGCCACTGCACCCGATGAACAGGCGGTCGATAGGGTAATGACAGGGCCATGACACCCCAATTCATGGGCAATATACTCTGATACAGAGCTTGGCGAATGGTATTTGAAGGCATCAGGATCGCCATCCCCTGTCTGCAGATATTGTTCCGTGGTCAGCATCCCCCCGGTGGTGACGCCCATGACCACGGCGTCGGGGATGTCTTTGCAGCCTGCCATGGCCTCCCTTGCAGCGGTCAGGGCAAGCTGGTGGGTGCGGGGGACGCCGCCCGATTCAAGAAACTCGCCGACCTCTCCGACAGGTAGCCGGTTATTCCGGGAGACGGGAAAGAGGCTCAACGGCCGTATTCTCGTCTCTCCGCTTCTGATGACCCCCCTTGCCTTGGATACGCCGCATCCTGCCGAAGTGACCAGGCCCATCCCTGTGATGTAAACCCGTTCTCCCGTCAATTTCCTACGCTTCTTGAATTTTCATAAATAAACCGGGCCAATGATGTCAAACTTACGAAAACCTTTTCGCCAAGTTCTTTGTTGTCAATCTTGATGCCATAGTCTTTGTCAATCATCATCACCAGTTCCAGGACGTCTATGGAATCTATTCCCAATTCGCCGCCTACCAGCGGATGATCCTCAACAATATCATCAGGAGTGATATCTTCGAAGTTAAGGGTATGGATGATCTTAATTTTAAGCTCTTTTATCAATATGTTAACAGGGTCTTCCATTTGCAACTCTTTCTGTGAGCCCATCTGAAGGCATTGATAGATTGTCTCTTTACAGGACTGCTCAAGTAACGTAAAAGAAAAGGTAAGCTATCATTTTTATCGTTTTCAGGTCAATCCAATTCTCAAACGAAAAATGCAGCCGGGGGTGTCCAAAGTCAAAGGCAATGCTGAAGATCACCAGATCGGGCGCAGGGAACCCTGCAATGGAGGGGGAACGGGTGCATGTCCAATAAGGGGAAACCGACGGGCGTCAGCATCGAGGAACTCATTCCCCATCGGGGCCGAATGAAACTCATTGACGACATCGTCCGGGTGGATGAAGAAACCGCGGTCACCGAATCCATCGTGAAACCGGAGTGGCCTTTTTTTGAAGGAGGTTCCGTGAGTTCACTCGTCCTGATCGAGCTCACTGCCCAAACCGCGGGCGTCTCCATAGGGTGGGAGGAATCGATCATCAAAGGAAAAGATATCGAGGGCCGTTTGGGATGGTTGGTCGGGGTCAAAGAGGCCCGGTTTCATTTGGGCAGGATCCCCGCAAACAGCAGGATTCGGGTCAGTGCCACAAGAGATTTTTGTTTTGAAAATTATTATGAAGTTGTTGGGACGGCGGAGATAGGTTCGCAGGTCATCGGAGAGATCAGATTGCAGATTGTCCATCCCGATTCAGATGAAGCGCCGTCATATTAACTTCGCTTCATGGCATAAGAAGTTCCCTGCAAAAGGTAAAAAAAGGCAAGACCCGTATCCCCTCCTTCTCATAATCACGAGTGCCGGTATGCACCTGGTAACAGTTGGGAATATTGACCCGTTCCTTAAAATAGAACAGGGCATGACTGATGTCCTTTTCGCCGGTCTTGCACTCCACCGCAAACAAGGGACGGCCCTCCTGTAACACAACAAAATCAACTTCCCGCTTGTCTGTGTCCCGGAGGAAACGGAGGTCCATCCCGTAACCCTGGGAATCTTCCATAAAGTGACAATATTTCAGGAGTTGGCAGGCCACGAGGTTTTCAAATCGCGCACTGGGGTCCGGCACCGCTGTCCAGTCCCAGAGATAGAGCTTTTGTTCTTTCTTGACCGCCCTTATCCTGGGAGCGCCATGGGGTGGAATACGAAAACAGTAATACATCCTCTCGAATACCCGAACCCACCTGTCCACGGTTTCATGGGCAACCTCCAGGACCTCCCGCAAGTTCTTGATGGACAGGGGAGAGCCGACCCGTCGCGGCAGTTCCTCTGCCAGCAACTCGAGGAGGCTCATCTCCTTCACCCTTTCCAGATCCCTGATGTCGTCGTAAATCACGCGGTGAGTCCTCTCTCGCTGCCACCTCCTCCAGAATTTCTCCTCTCCTCTGAATAGGGGTTCGGGGAACCCGCCAAACCTGAGCAGGAGTTCCAGATCCGTTGCTGAGGGGTTTGAGTTCAGCTCTGTCAGCGAAAAAGGATGAAGACGGTAATAATGATAGCGCCCATGGAGGGAATCTCCCCCTTTCCGGTAATGATCCAGTCTTGCGGAACCGGTAATGATAAAGGCCGTTTGCGTCTTTCGGGTGTCATAGAATCCTTTGACCAGATTTCGCCACCTGGCGTACTTGTGGATTTCATCCAGAATGATGAGAGGCTGGTTTGCCGGAAGTTCACCCTTCATTAGGGAGGATCGGACCTGCACGTCGTCCCAGTTCAGATACGCGGCGTGCCGGATGTCCGGCGGCGACAGAAAGCCCAGTGCAAAGACGGTCTTTCCGACCTGTCTCGGCCCCCCGATAAAGACCATACGACTTTTCAGGTCGTCTTCGACAGGCTCTTTCAGATAACGCTGATGGATTTCATTCATGGCAAAAGCTCATAAAAAAAGGGATGTGCAAACCGGGCCAATGAAACGGGGTGCGGAGAACCAGGAGTCCAGCCAAGACCCCATAGGCCCCTCTATCCAATTTTCTCTGCAAAATAGATATAACACGATTTTACTCATGAGTAAAATAGATTTGGCCCGAATTTGCCCTGAAAATGGGTTGAAACTCTAAAACCAGTTATGGGGAACGTATACCCTTGCGGATCAAACACATACCTTGGCCTAACCCCAGTCTCACAAAACCGGTTTTAATCCAGTCAAGCCTGATCAAAAACGGCTTTTTGCGGTTCTTATGCGGTCTCAATGCGGACAGTCTGGGGTAGCAGATAGGGAAACGCTGCCATCTTCGAGATTGACCAAAATCCGTGACCATCCTGATAACCCCGGATCTCCGTTTAACCGTTGACATTTCATCCAAGGGAAAGTATGTATACTTGGCTTTCGATACTACTGGTGAAATCCCCCTTTCGATGTTTTTCAAATATCAGCCGGGCTCCTGAACGAAAGCCCGGGTCTGTTCAAAACCTGGGTGTAGGTCATAGTGGTGAAAACATCTGCATGGCCCAGCACTTCGATATCTTTCCATCCCATGAGGTCTTTATGCTGGCCAATATCCCCGTCCAAGACATCGCAAAGGAACGCAACATCACCCGAAAACAGGTCTATGCCAAATACACGGCTCACACGATGACTCAGAATCCCTGACAAAGGCAGCGGGGCTTTCTCTTGCTAACCCAGTTTCTCGTTCAATCCTTATATCGGAATTCCAGGTTTATAGGGATCATGTTGACTTTAAATGGACAATTCTGCAAACTGAGTCCCGAAAAGGAATAGCAGAAAGGTGAGAAAGCACCCTGGTAGTAGGGGTTGCCGGCGGAAAAAAGGATGATTTCATGTGGCAGAATATTGAAGAGCTGGAGTCTCACGCAATGGGCCTCAGTCTTTAGGGGTGAGCACGCCTTGCGAAAAAACCCCTGTTGAGTCTTGATGCACCATCTAAGGAAGAATCGGATAGAAGGCTGAAATGTTATAAGGCTCACCCCGGCGATTTTTTGTCTCTTGAAGAACTTCAAGAGAGGATACAACGCAGGGAGGGTTAAATTCTGAAATGTGAGTCAGCCGCCAAAGTCAGCAGGGGAGACCATGGATGATTCGTTATTGCTGCCCCTATCTTAAGAGTGATGTGGAGTTAACAGAAGAACGAGCAAAGCATATTGCCGAGCGGCATCCTGATCTCCTGCCCGAGCACCAAGACCTCATCGCAGAGGCCCTGAAGTCCCCTGACCAGATTCGAAAAAGTGCTCGATTCGGAAATGCGAGGCTTTTCTCTCGCCACTATACTGACCTTCGGCAAGGTAAGCATGTTGTCGTGGTCGTGGTCAGCGGCTTGGGGCCGAATGAGCGACACTGGATCATTACCGCCTACATGGCAAGAAAGCTGGCAGAAGGAGAGATCGAATGGAAAAGGGATTGATGTTCCGGTACGACCGAGAGGCAGACATCCTCTATATTGACAAGCGTCCGCCCTATGCGGAGCAAGAAACAGAGGAGTTGGGGGATGAGGTCATCGCCCGGATCAATCCGGACACGGATGAAATCGAGAACCTTGAGGTGCTTTTTTTCTCGACGAGACTTCTCCGCCGTGACATGTTCGAGGTCCCCGTTTCAGCCAATCTGCGTGTTGTCCGGACGCGCGCTTCGTAGTCTGTAATTGGCCTAATAGCCAGCGAAAACCCTCCTTTCCGAAGGGAGCAGGTGGATGATTTGGGGTCCTCGCTGCGAGGTCAAGACGGAAAGCCTCTCTCACAGACAAGGATGCACTTAGCCCCATTCGAGTCAATCAGCGTTCACTCGTGATTCAGAGTATTTTCATGTAAAAGATGGGACAGGTCTTAACATCCTGACATTTCCATCGCAGGCTGGGCACCAAAAAACAGGAGGATCTTCGGTTTGAGTGGGAACTGCGACAACAGAGTGGCGATCGTTACCGGGGGGAGCAGGGGTATTGGACGGGCAATATGCCTTGAACTGGCCAGGGACGGATACTTTATCGTCATCAACTACCGATCGGACGAGGAGGGAGCGGCTGAAACGCTCCGGCTGGTGAAAGAGGCCGATTCGCACGGGGAAACCCTGCCATTTGATGTGTCCGATCCTGTGCAGACCAAAGAGGCGCTTGATCGTGTGATCGCCAGATTTGACAGGATCGAGGTACTGGTGAACAATGCGGGTATCACGGCCGACGGGTTGTTCGTTTTGATGTCCCAAGACGAGTGGGACAGGGTCATCGATACCAGCCTGAAGGGGTTTTATAATGTCACCCGGCCGGTACTGGAGAAGATGATCACCAATAAACAGGGCGCTGTGGTCTCCATTGCATCCGTCTCCGGTCTGATCGGGCACCGGGGTCAGGCCAATTATTCCGCTGCCAAGGCCGGTCTCATGGGGGCCAGCCGGAGCGTTGCGTCGGAGGTGGCCCGGCTGGGGGTCCGCGTCAATGTGGTGGCGCCGGGATTGATCCAGACGGATATGATACAGGATGTGCCGAGGAACATCATCAAGGAGATGGTCCCCATGGCCCGTGTGGGCCGGCCCGAGGAAGTGGCGAAGGTGGTGCGGTTCCTCTGCTCGGAAGACGCATCTTATATCACCGGCCAGGTGATTTCCGTTAACGGAGGGATGGCTTAGCATCTTTGGTTGAGGCTTCTGCACAATTTGCAGGGAAGTTCTGGGGAACCGCCAAGACGCCAAGGACGCTAAGAAGTTTTAATTGCGCGTTATTCGTCCAGAACCTTTAAACAAGAAATTTCGTGGCTTAGCGGCTTTGTGTGACACTTTTTGGTTGCGGCAGTCAGGTCTTTGGGTCGTGACAGAGGTGGAATCGGAATGATGAAGAGGGGCGTGTGCCGTTTTTTTTCGGTTATTCTGGTGCTGGTGACAGCCGGCATATGTCTGGGATGGGCCGACACCTGGGAAGGGATCCGGGGGGCGACCGGGACGATCCGGACGATCAGGGCGGATTTTGTGCAGGAGAAACATCTGAGTATCCTTTCGAGACCATTCATCTCCAAGGGGGTTTTTTACTATCAGGCGCCGGATTCCCTCCGGTGGGAATACACCTCTCCCGTGAGGAGCATCTTGCTGATGCACAAGGGGAGAATGAGGGGTTACACGGAAACCGGCGGCGGCCTCATGGAAGACTCGCGAATGGATCCCAAAGGGATGCAGATCATACTTCAGGAGATTGCCCTCTGGCTTGGGGGCCGTTTTTCCGATGACCCGGCCTTTGACGCCGTCCTGAAGGACGGACGCAGGATCGTTTTGACGCCTAAGGAAAAAGGCTTCTCCAAGATGATCCAACATATTGATCTGAATCTTTCCGAAACCCCCGGAATCATCGAATCGGTTGAAATTTACGAAGATTCGGATTCCTTTACCCGGCTTGAGTTCCTCAATACCGACATAAACAAGGAGATAGAAGAGGCCCTTTTCAAGGACATTTCATGAGACCTGTTTACCTCCTCCTGATGATCCTTTTTTCAGCGATTTCCTGCGCCGGACTGCCCGGACCTGTGCCTATTGAGCGGCCGCTGAGCCTTGATGTGGACGACAATCGTTGCAAGATCCCTTTTCCTGACAGGGCGGGGCAGTTTGTTCATTCGATTCGGGCTGCAATGCCGGGGGGACACGAGGCGGTCATGATCGGCGTAACGGCCCTGTCCCCTGAAACCGGCACCATAGAGTGTGTGATGATGACGATCGAAGGGCTCGTCCTCTTTGATGCCCGATATGACGGCCGGATGACTATCCATCGCGCCATGCCGCCTTTTGACGCCATGGATTTTGCCAGGGGCCTCATAGAGGACATTCAGCTGATATTTTTTCCACCGGATGGGCCGCTCATCGCATCGGGTATCGCCGATGACGGTGCATTTGTCTGCCGATACAGGACAGACAGGGACAGGACAATCGATATTGTCCTCCATGAAGATCATCTCTGGGAGATTCGCCAGTACGATTCGGATTCCAGGCTGATCCGTTCCCTCAAAACAGATCCGGGCCGCCGGGGGCCTGCCGAAAGGCAAGACCTCATACCGGCCAGACTGAAACTCACTGCCTTTGGGCCTTCTGAATATGCCTTGACCCTGGACCTTATAGAGGTTCGGGAGTTGGGGGAATAAGGCGTATAAATCTAAAGCGGATATCCGCAACCAATCCCGCCAGGCGGGACTCACACAAAGCCACCAAGCCACAAAGGGGTTTTATTTTAGGGCCTTAAAATGAATTATTTTTGTTTTTCTCTGTGTCTTTGTGTCTCCGTGTGAATCAATGAAATAGGCGTACCGAATTACAAAGAGATTTTCTTGTTTTTTGTGACAGAAAACTGGGCGATAAGATAATAAAGGGGATCAACCTTCTGAGAATAGAGTTCAAGGCGCAATATGCGGCTTCTTTTACAGCGCTATGGTGTTACGAAAGGGGCATGTCCATATGAAGTTCAAATTGATTTATCCGAAGTGGCCAAAACTCAATCGGCAGACGGAGTTTCACCTGCCGCCGCATGGTCCTGTGGTGTTTGCGGGCGCTCTCCCCGCCGATGTGGAAGTGGATTTTGTGGATGAAAATCTGGAGTCGATCGATTTTGATGACCCCGTCGACTTTGTGGGGATTTCCATGATGCTGACCGCTCAGGTAAAAAGGGGCTGGCAAATCGCGGACCGATACAGGAAGGAGGGCACCAAGGTGATTTTCGGAGGGATCTCTACGATGCTCCATGCTGAGGAGACCCTGGATCACGCCGACGCCGTCTTCCTGGGCGAAGCGGAAGGGCGGATGGAGAAGGTGTTTTCAGACTTTTCCCGCAACCGGTTGGAGAGGGTGTATGATTATATGGAAGACAGACCGCCCACCGGAATGATCAATACGGCCCGGCGGGATATACTGAAAAGAGATCTTTATAATTATCGGGGCATACAGATGGTGGATCTGGTGCACGCCTCAAGGGGATGTCGCTTCAATTGTTATCCCTGCGCCGTCAGCTATCTCGGCGGAAGACAGTTTCGACCGCGTCCCATAGACAAGGCCATAGAAGAGATGGCGGCCATCGACAATAACCGGTTGTTCATCGTAGACAATTCCCTGGCCCAGAACACGGAGTGGGAAATGGACCTGTTTCGGGAAATGATACCGCTGAAAAAGAAGTGGTGCAGCCATCCCATAGAGGATGATCCCAAGGTCCTGGACCTGGCAGCCCAGGCAGGCGCCTGGTACGTGTATCAGACAATTTTTGATACATCGGACTATATCCGGGAAAGAATCAGACGCTACAAAGACCATGGGATCGGCATTGAAGGAAGCATCCTTCTCGGGCTGGACAACCACACGGAAGACTTTATTAAGCGGCTGATAGATTTCCTCCTGGAGATCGACCTGGATATGGCGGAATTTACGGTGCTTGTGCCGTTTCCCCATACAAAGGCCTTTGAGGATCTCAGCAGCCAGAACAGGATTTTTTCCCATGACTGGGAGGATTACACCGCGGACAGGGTCGTATTTCATCCCAGGCACATGACGCCTGAAAGGCTTCAGGAGCTGTTCTATTTCGGTTGGGACAGGTTTTACAGGGATGAGTCGCAGGAATTCAGGATGTTTAAACTGCTCCGGAAGGTCACGGAAAAAGAAGCGGCCGACCAGACCTACCAGCCGAGGAGAAGAGATCTTGTCTCCCGTGCCTTCGGCAGAGAAGCGAGGAATTGAGGAATTGAGGAATTGAGGAATTGAGGAATTGAGGAATTGAGGGATTGAGGGATTGAGGGATTGAGATTCGGCTATGCGGATTCAGCTGTTCAGGCTGTTATTCAAGAGGGACCATGCCTCCTCCTTCATTTCTGAGGTGGAAAATCCTCCTGCCCGATCGTCGGGTTCAATGGTTCCCACCAGGCGAACGTCGATGGTGTTTTTTACACATGTATTGAAAAGAAACCGGTCCGGGGGAAAAAGTCTCTGCGTGTTCCGGATCGACACCACCTGAATGGGGGCATTGCATCGCTTGGCGATCTTAAATGCCCCTTCATTAAAACGGCCGAGTGTGCCGTCACGGCTCCGGGTCCCCTCCGGAAAAATGAAAAAATTTCCCCCTGACGATAGATAGCCCTGCAGGTCGTTCATCTGTTTCATCATCAAAGGGGCCATGACCCCGGCGGCGGCGGCGGGGAGGTAGCCGGCGGTCTTCAGGACCCAGCCGAATATCGGCACTTTGAAAAAGATGTTTTTCACGACGGTTTTGTGCTTTTCAAATATGGAGATCAAGAGAATCGGATCAAGATAGGAGAGGTGGTTGCACACAATCACCGAAGCGCGGATGGTAAAGATCTCCTCCTGGATACTGAAGTTAAGGCCGGGCACCATAGATCGGACAAAGAAAAAGAAGCTTTTGTAATAAAGGTGGTTGACACGCTGGAAAGCGGTTTCGCGGTTTTTTGCAAACAGAAATGCGGCGAAATAGCACAATGAAAAAAAGACCAGGTAGCTGAAGATGAAATAACTCCAGAGAATCGCGGTGATGACGACATCTGCGACGGATTTCATATGGCTGAAAGAGCGCCGCATCCCGCCTCACTCGAACTTCTTGATAATCAGACTGGTGTTCACGCCGCCGAAGGCAAAGTTCTCAACAGCGGCGACCTTGATGGGAAGTTCATGGAGTCTTACGGCATGCCGGATCATGGAACATCTTTCATCTATCTCCTCCAGATTCAGCGTAGGGGCGATGATGCCCTGTTCCATCATATAAAGGGTGATGATCGTCTCGATGACTCCGCAAGAGGCCATGGTATGGCCCATGTACCCTTTTAACCCCGTAACATACGGATGATCGCCGTATACGCCGTGAATCGCCCTGGCCTCCATAATGTCTCCGATCACGGTGGCAGTGGCGTGGGCGCTTACAAAATCAACCTGGTCAGGGCTGATCGCGGCATTTTCCAGCCCCAGCCGGATGACCCGGGCAATGCCATCCTGACTCGGCAGGATCAGGTCTCCGCCATTATTATTGCACCCGAACCCAACCACCTCTCCCAGTATGTCAGCGCCCCGCCTCTTGGCCATTTCGTATTCCTCTAATATGACGGCCCCTGCGCCTTCACCCACCACAAGACCGTCTCTTCTGATATCGAACGGCCGGGGCGTTCGATGGGGGGTCGCGTTAAAATCGGTGGAACACGCAAGGAGGTTGTCAAAGACGGCAACCGTGGTCGTATCATATTCATCCGCGCCCCCGCAAATCATGGCGTCCTGCATCCCGAATTTGATCGTCTCGTAGCCGAAACCGATGGACTGACTGCTGGTGGTACAGGCGGTGGAGGAGGCGATTACCCTTCCGGTGATCCCGAACATCTTGGTGATGTTCACCGCAGTGGTATGAACCATGGATTTGAGATAGTCCACCGCGCCTATGGATGAAAACTGCGATTGGGATTTGCTGAAAAAATGCTTATAGATAGACCTTTGAACCGTCGGGCTTCCGTGGGTGGAGCTGAATGCAACCCCTACGCGACCGGAAGAGAGCATCCCTGGGTCCATTCCCGCGGCCTCAATGGCCTCCTTTGCCACCTGGCAGGCATAGAAGGACACCGGTCCCATGGTCTTACGGAATTTTCGCTCAAAATCATAGGCAATGGGGTAGTTCACTGTTCCGAAAACCTTTGAATGGATACGGTCGGACAGCAGGCCGTCCTCCAGCAGGGTGGCTACTCCTGACTTCCCATTTACGAGACTGTCAACAATCTCATCTTTCTGATGGCCGATAGGCGTTATTGCAGCCGCGCCCGTAATTACCACCCTTCTTTCCATGGCAGTTCCTATTATTCGTCTGTAGATTGTCGATTGATGATCAAAAACCTGAATATTAAAACCTGAAAAAAGCATGAAATGCGATTCATTCAGGGGATGGAGATTCCGGCAAAACGCGCTGTGACGCGTGTCGCGCGATCACTATGAACCAGGGGAGAAAATCTTATTGCGACGGCTGAGGCTGGAATTCAGTTCCCGATCTGACATTACCGGTATTGCGCGCGACAGAATGGCCGTAGGGGTGACTTCAGGTCCTTATCCTGGCCATAATTTCGACATAGTCTATGACCTGGTTGATCGTTCGAATATTCATGGCCTGTTTTTTTTCATTTTGGGTAAGCGCTGAACCGAGAAACTCCTCAATTCTGCTTAACAGGTCCAGCGCATCAATACTGTCAAATTCGTGTTTGTCGCCTAAATCATCATTCAGACCGGGATTTTCGATCTCGAACTCCTCTTTGAAGATCTCCAGGATCTTGGATTGTATCTCATCTCGGGTCATATGGCAGATCTCACTTTACGATCTCTTTCTTCCACATCGTGTGGCTTCAGGTGAACTGCATAGGGCGCAAGGAATAGGGCTTTCGGCGCCTCATCCCGCCTCTGAAGATCACAGCCCTCACTCCTGCAGCCGCGCTAATGAGAGGCCTGCGGCTCCAGGAAGGGTTCAAAATGGTACCATTCCAGGGGACTTTGATAAAGGGCCTGCTCGAGAAGATGGGCGTATTCCTGGGCAGACCCCTGGATTGCCTCGGTTCTTCGGGAACGGGACGACATCCTGACATATTTCGGTCCGATGATCTTAAAGCGGTATTCCCCTCTGCCGACGCGAAATGCGAAAAATACAAACAGGGGAGCGCCGGAAAGGAGGGCGAGGATATGGGGCGCCGCCGGTAATTTGACCTTGTGTCCCAGGAACCGGACATGGACCGTCCGCTGTTCCTGATTCCATAATACATCGCCGGTCATTGAAACAAATCCGCCCTCCTTTAACATGCGCAAGCCTTCAATTATGGCAAAGGGTGAGCCTCCATCCTGGTCTATGCCGACAATCTTCACGCCCCCCTCTGTTAAACTCTGTTTCTGGACATGCTCGATTTGATCCTTCTGTTTCACGCCCATATAGAGGAGGAGGTTCATTTCAGGGCTTTTCGTCTTTAAAAGATGGGCTGCGATCTCCCAATTTCCCAGATGGGACATAAGGATAATGCCCCCCTTGCCCTCCTTATGAACTGCTTCAAGATCTGCCCACCCTTCGGAGGTATACGTCAAGGACACCGGCTTCCGGAGCCGCAGCCGGTCGAGAAAAATATGTGAAAAATTGTGGTATTGTCTCCATGCACACCCTAACGGAAAAAACCGGCCGCTGTCTGGAAAGACTTCTCTATAGAATCGCATGCTGACCCGAACTCTTTCGGGAGAAAAGAGGAAAAATCCGGTGGAAACCATCCAGACCATGAACTCCACGACCCATGGCGGAGCTGTTTTGGACAGTGACGTGACAACCTCGTAAAACCATTTTTGCACCGGCGATGTTTCACCCCTTATCCATGGCCATGGCATCCCATGGCAGGAAAGCTACCGCCCATGTTCCCGGCCCCATGTGTGCGCCGGAGGTCAAGGAGAGGGGTCGCAGCATGATTTCGGCAAAAGGGTAGCGCGTTTTGATCTCTTCCATAACCGTCTCCTCCACCCACGATCTGTTGTCGGAGTATTGGAGCATGATAAATGCCTTCGAGCCCTTCCGGATGGAGGCGTCAAGCTTCCGGAGGGCAAATTGCAACTGATCGTTTTGATCCCTTACCACCCCGACCTTCTTTGCCCCTTCGGCCGTGGGACTGATAATCGGCTTCATATGGAGCATATCGCCGAAAAAGGCGCTCGTTTTGGACAACCGCCCTCCGGCTGCCAGATACTGAAGCCTGTCGAGGAAGACATATTCTTCACACGCACCAACAGCCCTGTTTGCAAACTCGATAACCGCATGGGGGTCGGTTGCCCGGGTTGAAAACCTGGACGTTAAGAGGGCGATGGTCCCTAAACGTCCGGAGGCCGCAGTCGTATCAATCACCGTCAGCCGGTCATCAGGGTCATTGGTTTGCTTCCATCCCATGATAACATCATAATTCCCCGTATAGACCGCCCCGACGCAGAGGTAGAGCACCCTGTCATGTTGATTTAAGACGCTCTGATAATGCTGGTGGCGCTCAAAAATGGATGCCTGGGATGTTGAAACCTTTATGCCTTCTCTCATCCGTTTATAGAGTTCGGATGGCGAGAAGAGGGTTTCGGGCAGGGACCTCTCTCCGACGGTGATATAGCTGTCAAGGAGTGTCATGTCATGGGTATCCGAGTCTTCACGCGTAACAGAACCGGCCGCGTCGGTCATGATATGGATGCATCTTGAAGTCTTCTGGTTCCTGAAACGGGCGACCTGCGTGCCCAGGTTATCGTCCGACCACGCTACGATATCGCCAAGGGCCTCTATCTCTTTCCTCACCTTTTCTCTGTCAATGGTGTGGAAATGGACCTTCAGGAAATCATCGTGGGGGATGACCAACATGCTCTCCAGGTTGCCGGATAAACTGCTGATGCCCCCTTGACCTCTGGCGGCCAACTGAACGACCGTATCGACACAATACCCCTCTTCCAGGTCCTCGTTGAAAGCGGCCGAAACCTTCAGCATATCTTTGAATGTTGTGGTTACCGGCTGAAACTGAGCGGCCTTATTGCTGAGACTGACAAAAAATCCTTCAAAGAAAATATACATTCCAAGGGCGCCCGAGTCCACCACCCCGGCCGTCCTGAGTCTGGGAAGAAGTTCAGGCGTTGATCGTACGGTTCTTTCCAGATGGGAAACCAGCTCTGTTACAGACGGGTCATCCAATCGGACGCCATCCTTTCCCAGGGCCTCTGCCATCTCGTCGAAAATCGTGAGCATGGTCCCCGGCACCGGATCATGGACCGCCTGCCAGGCCGCATCCCTCCCCGACCTGGCTGCCTCGGGGATGGCATCCATCGAATCCGCATGGATAAACTCTGAAAAAAACCGGGCCGCGATGTTTCCCGAATTCCCACGGGCCGACATCAATAGCCTGTGCACGGTCTCTTCCCGGTGGGTATCCAATTGCCGCAACGGGGACAGGCTCACCACCAGATTTCGTCCGGTATCTCCATCGGCCACAGGGAAGACGTTAATCTCATCCAGAAGCCCGGACCAGGCGGCTATCCGTTCAAAACCCAGAATAAGTGCCTGCTGAATCATGGCTGCTTCCACTTCAAAACCCCAGGGCCCTTCGGATTTCCTCCGGAATTTCCAACATCATCTCCATTTCGGGATATTTCACCGCGACCTGATCGCCTCTTCCTTTGGTAAAGATCTCATCCCTTCCGTCAAGCCTTATCTCAAAATCTATGACAATCTTGATCTTTGCCTCAACAATAGTTGCGGTGCAACAGAATTCGTCGCGATACCGCAATGGCAGGATGTGCTTTGTGTTCGTCTTGGTAATCGGAAAAAGGTAGCCTGTCTTCTCATAAAACTCCCAGAGATCAATCCCTGCCTTGTTGAACACCCCAAACCTTGCGATATCAAAATATTTCAGGTAGTTGCCATGCCAGACGATCTGCATGGGATCCACATCATGAAAAGGAACCGTCATCCTCACTTCATGGCTGATGGTGATTTTTTTCGTCATCTCCTCCGACATACAGAAATACCCGATAAGTGAGACCGTTGTCCTATATTTCAGCAATTCTGAGCTTGGAATTCAGATGTTCCGAATCTCCCGTTTGCAGTGTCGCCGTAAGACGACTCCAGACACTCACGGCCCCGCTGCAACCCTATACCATCCGTGCAAAAGGCAACATGAGGATTGCCGGTTATATTCGACGTCTTCAGGTGAAAAAGAGTGTGAAGGCACCCGGTTCAGCGAGGCCTGAGTACCGGGAGGATAACCCCGCCCGAGGGGATGACGTGAACATTGCGGCCGGGGGAAACAGCCTCAGCCAGCTCAAAGGCCTCCTGTAGATCCCCGGCATGGGCAAAGCCCATTTTCCCTCCCTCTTCCCTGGAAATGTCTTCAGAGACCAGGATTGTCTTGAATCGGTGCTGGGTAGCCAGTGTCATGGCCAACGCCATGTTGAAATCGATGGCGCCTCCCTCCATGATCAGGCGGTTCTCCCGGAAATGATCCAGAACGCCCCCCAAGAGATCATGACCATGGTCCTCGTGAAATCGTTCAAAGCGCTCCACAAAAGGATCCGGAAGCTCCCCCGCAAGATCTGCACACAGGATGATACAGCCCCCCTCCCGGGTCACCATGGCGGCCGGGGCCAAAGGCTTGACGATCTGGGGACCTTCTGAATAGGGAAACGAGGTGATGACGGTCAAATCCGCCTTTTCAGGAAACTCCTGAGAGATAATTCCCCTGCTTCTCTCGATGCCCGCGAGATGGGCGTGCACCGGATCGCCGCAAACGAGATCGTGGGCCTGATCCTTCTGATCGAGGACGGTGTTTATGATGAAATCCAGGCCGGCTTCCCTTGCGATGCCCGAGACCTGTTCATAAAAGGGATTCTCCGCCACCTTTCCTAGGGCGGTACCCTCATGAAAGGTGTATTTGAAGTGATGCTCCCGTATGGAATCAAAGTCTGCCACCCCGGGGAAGAGGATCTTCCCGCCCCCGCCGAATCCGTTCATGGGATGGGGGAAGATGGAGCCTATCCCGATCTTGAATCCCGCCTCCTTGACTGCCCGATTAATTTTGACCCACTGCCCTGTGGGAAGCCGGCCCACCGGGACCAGGTCCGGCGCGCGACAGTCGTGATTGACAAATGAATATCGTGCCAGGAGATCTGTGCCGAACGCGCCCGCCAATTCATCGGACGTCAATCCCCGATGGGTGCCCAAGGCCATAACCATGACGATATGGTCATCGGGGATGCGGACCTCCTCCAGTTCTTCAAGGACCGCTTTCAGGATAATCCCTTTGGGCGAGGCCCGGGTCAGATCCTCAACCAGTATGGCCACCGTGTCCGACGGCGAAAGCTGTTCCTGCAATGTCGGCGATCCCACCGGACAGTTCAAGGCCCTCTTTGCCAGGCCGCCGATGTCTGCGGCGGGAGGCGGGTCCTTGGGGTCGGCGAAGGTCAGGAGATTCCATCCGGCAGGAAGGTCAAAGAAAACCTTCCGCCCTTTCTTCACAATAAAAACATTCCCCATCCGAATCTCTCAACCTGTGGTTCTCTCAACTTCCAAGGCCCTGACTTCTGCGCGTTAATGCCTCAGACCAGCAGGTACTTTTTCTTTACTTCTTCGTTTTCCCGCAGATCATCGATGGTTCCGTGATAGCGGATGGCCCCGTTATCAATCACGTACCCCCGGTCGCTGAGGCGCAGGGCGACCTTCTGATTCTGCTCGGCCAACAGGACGGTGAGCCCTCTCTCCCGAAGTCTGCCGATCCGTTGTTCGAGGTCATCCACAATAAGGGGCGCCAGGCCTTCCGTGGGTTCATCTAAAAGGAGAAAGTCGGGGTTGGTCATGAGGGCCCGGGCAATGGTCAGCATCTGCTGTTCTCCGCCGCTCAGAAAACCGGCCTTTCGGGAATCGATATGGCCCAGGGCAGGAAAAAAATCATAGACCCCTTGTTTGGTCCAGGGGAAGGGCGCTTCCACCTTGCGCTCGGATATGTCGAGGTTGTCGCCCACCGTCAAATCGGCAAAGACCCTGCGGTTATCCGGCACATATCCCATGCCCTGGCGGGCCAGTTGATAAGGCTTTCTCCCCTTGATGGATGTTCCCTTGAAGCGGATGCTCCCCTCCTTGGGCGGAGTCAGACCCATGATGCTCCGCATGGTGGTGCTTTTTCCGGCGCCGTTTCTCCCCAGAAGACAGACGATTTCCCCTTGAGTCACCTGGAGCGACACGCCGAACAGGATGTGGCTCAGGCCGTAATAAGTATGAATTCCTTCCACTTGCAGCATGATCAGGCCCCCCCCAGATAACATTCCTGAACCTGACGCGAATTGTGGACAGCCTCCGGTCCTGCCTGGAGGATGGTTACCCCCTGATGCATGACCATGATGCTCTGGGCCACATTGAAGACCATCTCCATATCGTGCTCGCAGAAGAGGATAGTCAAGCCCTGTTCATCCGCCAGTCGCCGGATGAGCGCCATGGTCGCCCCGGTTTCTTCGGCGGACATCCCGGCCGTGGGCTCATCCAGCACCAGGAGTTGCGGATTATTGCCCAGGGCGATGGCGATCTCCAATGCCCTCTGGTCTCCATGGGCCAGGGCGCCTGCGATGGTATCCGCCTTATCAAAAAGGCCCACATTTTCCAATATTCTCCGGGTCTCCTCCAGGGCCATTGTCCGGACAGGGCGGAACAGCCGGGTGCTCTTCCGCTGCTGGGACAGGACAGACACCTGCACATTCCGAAACACGCTGAGCCGGGGGAAGATATTGGCGATCTGGAATGAACGGGCAATCCCTTTCCTGCAGATTTCATAGGGGGGGAGCCTGGCGATGTCCTCATTATTGAAGGTGATTCTTCCCATATCCGGCTTGAGCTGCCCGGTGATCAGGTTGAAAAGGGTCGTCTTGCCTGCGCCGTTCGGTCCGATGACCGCCACCAACTGGCCCGCCTCCACCGTGAGATCGGCGCCGCCCACCGCCCGGAAGTCGTCAAATGATTTGTGTAATCCCTTCACCCGCAGCATTTATCTATATTCCTTATGTTTCCGCCCGCCCAGTTTTTCCAACAGGTAGCCCCATACCCCTTCCGGCAGGAAGAAGATGAGGAGGATCAGCATGATACCGAGAATCAGGGTCCAGTACTCGGTGTAGGTTCCTACGAATGTCCTGAGGGATACGATGATGGCAGCCCCGAAAATGGGTCCGGCAAAGGTGAACCATCCTCCCAACAGGCACATGATGAAGACCTCCAGAGAGAAGACCCAGAAGAGAAGATCTGGAAAAACAGACCCTTCCACCACCACAAAGAGGACCCCTGAGATCCCTGCAAAGAAGGTGGCGATGACGATGGCCATGAGCTGGTGGTGCCTCACATGGATGCCGATGGCCTCGCACCGTTCGGGGTTATCTCGAATGGCCTGGAGCGTGGCGCCGAAAGGGGACTTGTAGATCAGGTACAGGACAAGTAGGGAGAGGGTGAGAAGGATCAGACCGCAGTAGTATGCGCCTGTGGACGAGGCGATCAGCGAAGGAAGGGGGATGCCGTGGATTCCGTCGTCGCCGCCCGTAACGTTGTACCAGCGGAAAGCGATGGCCCAGAGGAGCGATCCCAATGAGATCTGGAGCATGCCGAAATAGAGCCGGTTAAGCCGGACGCAGAAGACACCGATAACGAGTCCTACAAAGGCGGCCGCAAAAGGCCCGGCCACGAGTCCCATCCATGCGGGGAGGGACGTCTTGGTCAGCATCAGAGCGGCGGTATAGGCCCCGACGCCGTAGAAGGCCCCATGGTGAAACTGGAACAGACCGCCGTGTCCCACGAGCATATTGAGGCTCATGGCCAGCAGGGCCATCACAAAGATGACGGCAAGAATATAGACATAGAACCTGGGGAGGAGGGTAGGCAGAGATGCCAGTATGACCAGCATGACGGCTGCAGGTCCGAACGATTTCAGGTTGAAGATTCCCTTCGACACGATCCGCTCCTCCTTACCAGACCGATTTAAGCAGCCCGGTAGGCCGCCAGATCAGGATGATCACCACCTCAAGATAGGGAAAGACAATGGCGAACTGAGGCAGAAACAGCACGCCGAAGGACTGGGTGATGCCGAAGATGAGGGAACCGACCATGGCCCCCCACATATTGCCCAGGCCCCCGATGGTGACGATAAGAAAGGCATCCATGATGATGTCATGGTCCATCCCGATGGTGATGCTCACCGTGGGGGAGACCAGCGCCCCGCCCAATCCTGCCAGGAAGCATCCCAGCACAAAGGCAAAAGCGAAGACCCAGCTCACATTGATCCCGATGGCGCCTACCATCTCCCTGTCCACCGCTGCCGCCCGCGCGATCTTTCCGACCCGGGTCTTATTGGAGAAGAGCCAGAGCCCGACGGCCACCAGGGGGCCGACGACCAAGAGAAAGAGGTTGTAGCGGGGAAAGGGGGCCTCGAACAGGGTAACAGACCCCCGGAAAAATTCGGGGGCCATAATGGACCGGTAATCCGCCCCCCAGACCATCTTAACCAGATCGCCCAGGATGAGCATGAGCGCAAAGGTGAAGAGGAGGAGCATGAGGTGCTCTCTTTCGTACAGATGACAGAACAGGGAGCGTTCGGCGATGAGGCTCACTGCGGCCACCACGAAGGGAGAGAGGATCAGTGCCAGCCAGAATCCGAGAGGTCCTCCGCCGAACAGGTGGGAGATACTGAACGCGGCGAAGGCGCCGATCATATAGAGGGAGCCGTGAGCGACATTGGGGACCCTCAATACACCTAATACAAGGCTCATCCCGGAGGTTACCACAAAGAGGATCATGGCACGGCTGAGACCTACCAGGAGATGGCTGCCCAAAGCAGGAAGGGTAATGGTCTGCAATAATTCCATGGCATGGGTTCCTTGAAAGGATTCAGGAATTGAGGAATCAGAGAATGGATCATCTAATGCCTCAACCCCCGAATGAACAATCCCTCAATCGTGCCGGACTACTCGCCCCGCGCCGCCTTAATTTCGTCACAGGTGGGCATGACCTCGTCGCCGGTGAGGGTGACGATCTCAGTGGAAATCGCGAAATCCTTCCCCTCTGCCTTTTTGGTAACGCCCAGATACATGGGAAGCACGACCTGATGGTCGCAGGCCCGCATCTCCAGTTCACCCACAGGACTTTGAATCTTCATCCCCTCCAGGGCATCAATGAATTTTTCCGTGTCCAGAGAGCCCGCCTTTTTGAATGCCTCAGCGATGTAATATGCAGTGATATAGCCGTGGAATGCGGGGAACCCGGGCGCCTGACCGTATGCGGCCTCGAATTTCTCTACAAACGCCTTGTTGGTTTTGGAGTCGGGATAATAGAAATGGTAATCCATAGTCCCCATCACGCCCTCCGGGGCCTCTGACCCCAACGGTTTCAGGACGGCGTGATCCGTGGCCGTATGGATCCAGATGGGGACCTTTTCGGCCATGCCTGTGGCCTTGACCGCCTTCAAGACGTTGGTCATACTCTTTCCGCCCGTGCAGAATATGACGGCATCCGGTTTTGCCGCCAATATGGCGGTGATGTAAGGCGTCAGGTCCGGCTCGCCCGGCTTCCACCACGATTCCCCGATCTTCTCCACATCGGGTTTCCCGGCCTTCAAGTTTCGCCATGCAGCGTTGCCGATGGCGTGTCCATATTCATAGTCATCCCCGGCAATCCAGTATTTGACATAGGGCTTTTTGGAAAGGGCCACCCCGCCGGCCTTTCCGGCCATGGCCGTGTTTTCGCCGGTGGAGAAGACGTAACGATGACCCTTCTCGCCGGTGATTTTTTCACTCTTGGAGATCCATGCAATAAACGGCACCTTTTCCTTTTTGGCAATGGCCTCTGACACGGCCATGGCGGCCCCGCTGTTGATGGTGCCCACAATGACATCCACATCCTCCCGCATGACCAGTTCCTTGGCCATGTTGAGGGCAAGGTCCACCTTGAATTTGGTATCCCTCTTGGTCCACTCGATTTTGCCCCCCAAGACCCCTTCCTTGTTGATTTCGTCCACGGCCATTTTGAAGCCGTTGAGCGCGTCATTGCCGTAAACGGCCGCAGGCCCGCTGTAGCAGTCGATGATCCCCACCTTGATATTCCGGGCCTCCGCATGACCTGGCAGAAAGACAAGCGTCATGGCCAAAAGACATCCGAGCAGGGCGATGCCCGCCACTGAAAACCCCTGTTTCATTCCTTTCCCTTTCCTCATTGCGTTTCCTCCCTCTATTTGTGGTTGCTGTATCGAACCTCAGGCGCGTGTGCCGATATCCCCTGAGGCAGTGGATCCTGCAATCGTGATTCACCCGCGGATCTCCCTTTAGGGATCATTGACGGAGTGGGACATGGCCCTTTCTTACACGCTGAACCTTGCCCACTCATATACATCTTGAAACCGGCGAGGTCAACCTGAATATGCTGGCAGGCGCCTCTGGCTGCAGCCTGCCGTCAAATGAGTCGTCAACGCCGTGTATCAGAGTCCCAGGCTTTCATTGATCAAGACGATCTTGACCCTCCCTTTGGGGAAGGACTTCTGGGTAATGGTCCAGGTGTTGCAAATGCGGTCCGGGGATTTGCATTCCTCGCAAATAGATGTTTTTACGCAAGGCGCCTTCTTATCCAACCGCATGGCATTGGCAGGTGCGGCATATTCCTTGATCCGTACCATCGCCGCCTCCAGATCGGAAGCGATTTTGTTCCTGCCGACCAGGATTACCACATGTCTGGGGCCGAAGGTGATCGCGGCCACACGGTTGCCGGTCATATCCAGGTTGACCAGCTCCCCTGTCTCTGTTACGGCATTGGTTCCGGTGATGAAGAGATCTGTCAAGAGGGACTGCCTTCGCAGCTCCAGGGCATCCTCCGGGGTCAGGGACTTGTTGAAGGTGTCCAGGACCTCCAGGTTCGGCATCCCCTTCAGCGCGTCATAGAGGCCGGTGGCGATAAAGGTCATGGACCCTCCCCATGAGATACGGCGGGGGCTTATTTTGGGAAGGATCTTTTCCAAGACCAGATGGCCTGCATCAACGGCATTGTCTGCGATGAACACCTCGAAATTATTGTTTTCCAATGCCTCCTTGAGGGCTGTCAAACGAAGCTGCCAGTAATGATCAATCGGATGCTCCATGCTGTTTCCTCCCTTCCAAATAGAATAATATTGCCCGAGCGCAATTGGCACTTGCCAATCACCCTTCCTCAGAGTCCCATGAATTTAGCGGCGATGCCCTTCATGATCTCGCTGGTCCCGGCAAAGATGGAGAGCACCCGGGCATCTCTCCAGGCCCGGGCGATCGGATATTCCTCACAGTATCCGTAGCCCCCGTGGAGCTGGACACACCCGTCGGCCACACGCATGGCCATTTCAGAGGTCCAGTATTTGGCCATGGATACATTGACCACCACATTGGCCCCTTCCATGTGATCCACGATCAGCTTGTCCACAAATGTCCGGCCCAGCCGGATCTCGGTGGCCATCTCAACGATCTTGAACTGGGTATTCTGAAATTTTGAAATAGGGCGGCCGAAGGCGCTCCTCTCCTTGCAGTATTGGATGGTCATTTCCAGCATGCGTTCGGCAGCGGTGACCGCGATAATACAGCACATGAGCCGCTCCTGCTGGAGCTTTTCCATCAGTATCATGAAACCGCCGCCCTTATTTCCCAGACGGTGTGTCCCGGGGATGCGACAGTCGCTGAAGAAAAGTTCGGCCGTGTCCTGGCTGTGCCATCCCACTTTCTTAATCTTTTTTCCCTTTTCAAACCCCGGGGTGCCTTCCTCCACCAGATAGAGATCAATGGCCTGATAGGGATTTTCGATCGTTGGATCTCTGGCCGCCAGGACCACCAGCCCGCAATTCAGCCCATTGCTGATAAAGGTCTTCTGGCCGTTGATCACGATTCCATCCCCATCTTCCACGGCAGTGGTCCGGATGGCTGCCAGATCGCTTCCGGTGTTGGGTTCGGTCATGGCCACGGCAGTGATCAGCTCTCCGGAAACGCATCCGGGAAGGTATTTTTTCTTGAGTTCTTCGGAGCCGAATGAGGTGATGTAGGGGACCACAATATCGCTGTGAAGCGGCGCGGCCAATCCGGTGTTGCCCGTTTTCCCCAATTCCTCGGTCAGGATGACCGAATAAAGAAAATCAGCCCCCAGTCCGCCATACTCCTCGGGCACATCCATACAGAGAAACCCCTGCTCCCCCATCTTCCGCCACACGCTTTTGGGGACCCTTCCGGCCTCTTCCCATTCGTCGGTATAGGGGATGACCTCTTTGGCAAAAAACCGCCTGACCGCCTCCCTGAAAATCCGGTGTTCCTCTGTATATTTAATTATTTCCAATAGATGTTCCTCCTCTCCGTGATTGTTGGTGGAAAATACCATCCTTATCGGAATTGCGGAGATGCGATTACCGGATTTCGGATGCCTTACGCTTGAAGCGTGAACCCGATAAACTCAATACCCCGGGTAACCCAAGAACCCCACTACACCCGCATCCGGGGGCTCTAATCCCGGTCCTCCTCATTCAATGGCAAAGCGTAGGCGTTGGCATCCCTGTCGTACAAGACCAGTTCCCTTGCCTCCTTCCAGAGGACCTCGTCCATCATGCAGTAGAAGGCCTTGACCTCTCCCGGCCGGATTTGCTGATCGCCGTTTGGCACAAGCGTGGTGATCCGGCATGTCCCACGACTTCCGTGGAGGTCACAGTAACTGGGGACCATTACCGGACGGATCCCCCGGTTTTTGATAAGAATCTCCAGGTTCTGATCAAAAGCCCGTGCGCCGCAGCAGGTCTTGAACGCAAAGATCTCTTCCACTGCGGAGTTCATGGTAGCGCTGATCTCAAGCATAGGATTTCTCCCAGAGGTATTGACGGGGGGACGTCTTTATGCTGCCGGTGGTCTTCAAAGAAGGAAGACGCCAGGCACTATAGAATCTTTGGTTGTAACTTCTCTGCACCCTGCGGAGAAGTTGGCGCCATATGGGTAAGCGCTCAAAAATTGCCGGGATTTGCACCCATACCCTTTTGGTTGCGGCTGTTAGGCCGCCTTGGGATAATTGAGGCATTTGTGCAATGGGATGTTCTCTTCTGCGTTGCAGCCCATAGAAGAGTTGATTTTTGTCTATTTTTTGCATAAATTCAAGGGAAAATGGACCGGGCGGGGGATGTGAGGGAAAATGATCAAAAGAAGAGGGTTCATCAAGAAGAGTCTGCAATGGGCGGTTTCCCTCCTGGGCGGATCGCTCCTGGCCTATCCTGCCTTCTCATTTATGACCTTCAGGAAGACCACAAAAAAGAGGATTGTCTTTCATCCGGATGATCAGGCTGGGTCTGTGAACTTCAAAGAGGGGGTCTATCTCATCCGGCAGCCGGATGAGACGGTTGCCCTCTCCGCCCGATGCACCCATCTGGGATGCACCCTCAACTACGATGCGGTCTCCCGCAGATTCGTATGTCCCTGTCACGGGAGCGTTTTCACCGTGTCGGGCAACCGGGTCGCAGGCCCTGCACGAAAAGACCTACACAGGGTCCCCCTGACAAGGACCGCCAGTGGGGACATAGAGGTTGTCCTGGAAATTGGATAGAGGATTCAGTGTGTCATCCCCCGGCAGAATTATCAACAGGATATCTATTTATCTTCCCCGCCTGGGGCTTTCGGCCCTGATCCTCTGCCTTGCCTCCGGAATGGTCCTGATGTTTTACTACCGTCCTATCGGGAACGTCTTCCAGAATGTGGAAGAGATCACCTCTCTGGTCCCCTATGGGTGGTTTTTCAGGCAACTTCATTACGGGGCCGGTCAGGTATTTGTCATCCTCATGTTGCTCCACACCGTGGATCATTTTGTTCGAAAGCGCTATTCGATGTACGCACTTAGAGAATGGCTCGCTCTCGTGGTCTCTCTTGCCCTCTGTTTTTACACCCTTTTCACCGGTTTTATCCTCAAAGGGGATCAGGAAGGACGGTTCGCAGGGGCCATTTTCATGAACATCCTTGAAACCCTTCCCATAGCGGGGAGGGCCGTCGCAGCGCTCTTCATCGTGCCCGGTGAGAGTTTTTTCTTTCTCCCCTATCTCTATCACTGTTTTTTGCTTCCCCTTTTGGTTCTCTACCTGATGAGAGGGCATATTCGTGAATGGCTCCCGAACCGGAGATTCATGCTCAGCGGGGGCATCGGGCTTTTCCTGTACGCCCTGTTGGTAAAACCGGGTATGGATATTCCTCCCGAGGCGTCAATGGCCATGGTGGAAGGCCCCTGGTTTTTCCTGGGAATTCAGACGCTCCTGAAATTTCTCCCTCCGCTGGTGGCCGGTCTGGTCATTCCCGGACTTTTCATCGGAGGTGTCCTCCTGCTTCCTGCCACAGGAAATGTCCTCAGGGCGCTCTCTTTCAAGAAGGGCGCTGTGCAAATGGGAGAAAAGAGCCTTTACGGTCTCCTCATGATTCTGGCCTGTCTCTACGGCCTCCTAACGCTCAGGGCCGCCATCTGGGGACCGTGAAGCTTTTTGGGGGCATGAAAGCCGGTCCGGGCCCCATCCTCGAGTATCTTACGGAATTGGTGGTGACCACCCTTTATGGGATCGCCTGTGAGAATGGGATGTTGCCGCGAATGCCCGGGCTGGAAAGCCTTGCTCACGTGTGAAACAGGCCTTTTGCCGATTCGGCCCATTCGTATGATTCGTGGTCAAAACCGCATTTTCGTGGTAATGTAGCAGGATATTTTTTTGTTACAGGTGAAAAGAGAAATGGGATTTCTGGTTTGAAGGTGTATGCATGACGACTGATTTCTTGACGCTGTTTGATTCAAAAGAGGACCAGGAGATTATCTCCGAAGACGAATTCGGACGGATTCTGGCGCCCTTTGCCGGGCCGTTTCTTTCCCTTTCAAATTACGTGGAAGACGCTCTCAAGCTGGATAGGAACAAACTCCTGGACATGGAATTCCTGGCCAACGTCATCAAGCATTCCTCGGATGTGGAGCATTTTCTGGACCGTTACAGGGCACGGAATAACAGAAACTGGATCTATTTCCGGGAAATCACAGCTACCGCAAAAAATTTCGGCAAGGCCGCTTTCCTGTTGGAGGAGATCAAAAAAAATTCTCATCCGGAGCGTCTCTTTCCCCGAGAGGATCGGGAATTTATGGAAAGGGCGGAATCAGCGGCGCGTTTCTTTGTGGAGATCATTATCCGTACTTTTGGGGAATTGCAGGCAGAGGCCCGGAGACTGGACCTCGCCGTCCCCAAAGAGAGGCCGCTTCGCAGTTACGCCGTCAAAATGCACAATGAAATCATCCTTCCTCACACCATAGAAGAATCAGATGGCTCGGATAAGGCGCATGTGGTAAAAAAGCTTGTGCATGGCTTTTCAGACCTTGCGGGGGAAGCCCTTTCTCTGGAAGAAGTCATACGACCGGGGGACGACAATCTGGCTTCAAGGATTCCCTCCGGCGTCAACGAAGGAAAGTTGAGGCGTCTGGGAACCCGCCTACATAATTTTCAATCCTGGTATGACACCCATATCGAACATACCCGGATCGGCGGTGACATCCCGGAGTTGAAAGGACTGCGTGAGATTTTCCGGGTTCAACTGAATCTCTTCAAGATAGCGACCATTTCAGTCCACTATTTTGAAAGACATCTCCTCGTTCCATCATCACCGGTTGTTGAAAGGTTGCAGGATATGGTTCCGTCTTCACGTCTCCTGGAAGAGGCCGTTGGGTTCAGCCTTTACTATCTTGTTCGACTCTTTCATACGGGGAGAGGGCTTGCCGATTCCATATTGAATCGCCTGGTTGATATCATAACCTATGAACTCCCCATACCTGAGATAGGATTTCATGCCCGTCCATCCACTCGGGTGGCCAAGGTTGTCCAGCACTACGGCTCTGATGTAAAGATGCTTGTGGAAGACCAGGTATTCGATGCCGGCAGCGTGTTGCAGATGCTCAGCGCGGGGGGCTATATTGTGACCAAGCGGCTGGACAGGGTTCGGTTTCGAGGGGACAGGCAGGCCTTGAATGATCTAAAACTCCTGGCCGAGCACAACTACGGAGAGACCCGGAACGGAAAGGATAGTCCTCTCCCGGATGCCCTCTCTTATCTGAAATAGGATAACACTCAAGACTTCTGAAAATATGGCACAAGACCCCGGGCACGTACCCCTGCACGACTAATGGGACAGGGCGCCTATCCTGAGAATCCGACCTTCAATCGGAAAGGGCCTCTGTACCGAACGGCACCCAACTTCCCCGCTCATTTCCCGAGCGAAATGCCTGCCGAGTCTTTCAAAACTCGTTCTTCCCGGATCAGCAATGGCCACAAATTGAACGCCTTCCCCCAGGGCACGGCATATGAGCTTTCTTAGAGAATCAGCCAATGAATCCAAAAAGCAGATGTCCGCACCGATCATGACGTCAATCCCCTTCAGATGTTTACTTATCAGATCGTCGAATCCCAGATGCATGGTTGAGACATTCACATGGTTGATCTGGGTGTGTACCCGCAGATATGGAAAGACCTCTGAATCGATGTCAACGCTGGTGACCTTTGCACCACGATTTTTTGCACAGAAGATGCCGGCCAATCCCCAGCCGCACCCCAATTCCATGACTCGGGCACCTTTGCGCAATCCTTGACCATTTAGGAAATCCATTAACAGCCAACTTGAGGGCCAGAGTCTGAAGCCGTGACACGACGCGGCGTGCGTCCGTTTGAGTTCCCTGATTTTATGGTGCCGCGGGCGAAAGGCGCGCACGCCGTATTCCAGAATCTCGTTCTTTTTGTCAGAGGCCGGACATGTCTCTATTTCCGGTTTTGCTCTCATGGATGTTTTCACTGGTCCCTTACCCCAAGGCGGCCTGACGGCCGCAACCAAAAATGTATTGGTGCAAATCCCGGAAATTTTCCGAGCGCTTATCGGTAAGGCACCCACGTCTCCGCAGGGTGCAGGGAAGGTGGTGCCAAAGATTCCAAACCCGGATACGCCGGAGCCAAGAAAAGTCTCACACGGAGACACTAAGACACGGAGGTCGATTTATCCGGCGATGCAAGACTCAAGGGGTACTGGTCGAATCTTCCGGAGGCGGTCGGTTAACCGGAATGGGATTTTCGACGGTTGGGTGTGCCGGCCCTGCTTGTTACCCGCCGGCCACGTGATGGAAACACGGTGCTCTTTTTGGCGGAAGACACCTGGACCAGCGGCGGCATCTTTTCCAGCAGCGAGCTATCCGGATACACGCAACTTAAAGGGTGCCCAAGGTATTCCTCTATGGCCGGGATAAAAAAAGAATCGTCCTCGCACGCAAAACTCACTGAAATACCCGTGGCGCCGGCACGGCCCGTGCGTCCGATCCGATGCACATAATCCTCGGGCGACTGGGGCAGCGTAAAATTGATGACGTGACTGATGCCCTCGATATGGAGTCCTCTTGCCGCTACGTCTGTGGCCACCAGGACACGAATCCTTCCGTTGCGAAAATCATCGAGGGTCTGGATTCGCTTTTTCTGGGGTACGTCTCCTGACAGGATGGCACAGCGGATGCGGTATTGTTTCAGCCGGTCCGCCAGACGAACGGTTTGATCTTTTCTGTTGGTAAAGACGAGCACCCTCTGCAGGTCCTGTCCCACAACCAAATTGATGAGAAGGGTGAATTTTTCTTTGGCCGTAACAATATAGACCATCTGGTTGACCGAATCCGCGGCCACCTGTTCGGGCTCAATCTCCACATGAACAGGGTCCCGTGTCCACTGTTCGGACAACCGTTCCACCTCGGGCGTCAGTGTGGCGCTGAAAAACATCGTCTGCCGCCTGTCTTTGGGAGGGGTACTGTGCACGATCTTTCTCACGTCGGGGATAAACCCCATATCGAGCATGCGGTCGGCTTCGTCAATGACGAGAATTTCCACCTCATTAAGGTGCACACGCTTTTGTCTCTGAAAGTCAAGCAACCGACCCGGTGTGGCGATCATGATATCGACGACTTTTTCTGCCAGGGCCCGTTTTTGCTTCTCGTAATCCAATCCTCCGAAGACAGGTTCAATGCGGATGTCGGTGTATTTTCCGATATCCCGGGCGTCTTTTTCGATTTGTAGCACCAGCTCCCGTGTGGGGGCCAGGATCAACACCCGCGGGACCCCGTGCCGGCGCCGGCCCTGAATCGGGTTCGAGAGAAGCCGGGTGTAGATATCGATCAGAAAAGCCGCGGTCTTGCCGGTTCCGGTCTGAGCCCTCCCAGTGGTATCCGATCCGGCCAGGGCCTGGGGCAGGATCTCCGCCTGTATGGGCGTGCAGTATGTAAATCCCTGGTCGGCAATGGCATGCATGATTTCGGCCGGCAGATCCAGATCGTGAAAACGGACCCGGCCTTCGGCAATTGGAACATCAAACCGGGAAACATCCCAAGAAGGGTCCTTCGATTTTGTTTTTACCGTCCGTTTGTGCCTGGACGGATGAGGCCTTTTCCCCGCGTTTTGTCGCAAAGCGCTATCAGGCCCGGGGGCCCCGTCCATGCCTTCCGGCAGAACCGGATCGGCTGTTTTCTGTGGTTGAGTATCTGGGGATGAGGGGGTTGTCAACTGATCGTAAAACTTCATAACTAACTGTGTAAGCAACTATTTTCCTTTCTCGTACAAAGTACAATGACTCTCAAAAACCGGGACCCCAATGAGACGGGTTCCCGGAGTGATTATTTATTTTTTCCTTGTTTCCCACGCCCTGCGATGGCCATGTATCTTCGCCACGCGCTGCATCCTTTCGGACTGTTGACGATGCTTGTGCCACCATCCAATAGGATGCGTGATAGGGTTTTGAGGGCGGATTCTTTAATCCGGTGCTTCAATGCTTGTGTTCGATGTTAATAGCGCCGTCCGCCGCCGCCCGGTCTTCCTTTGCCCCGACCTCCTCCGGATCGAGGACCTTCGGTGCGGGCACGGGCCTGATTCACCTTGATTGCCCGTCCTTTCAGCTCTTTTCCGTCCAGACCCTCTATGGCGGATTGGGCGCTGGAATTATCCTGCATCTCCACGAAACCGAATCCTTTGGATCTGCCGCTGTACTCATCTTTTATCACCTTGACGGTGTCGACCTGCCCGAACGCACTAAAGGCATCCTTCAAATCTTCTTCTGTCACTTCGTAAGACAAATTGCCCGCGTAGATATTCATTTGCTCCTCCTCTGGTCTAAACCCCTGATGATGATCCGAAATCCGTCCCTGTTTCAATACACGATATGACTTTCTGCTCCCGAGGGTGAATTCAAAAGGGTCGTAGTACTCCCCGGTATCCAACGCCTTGCCATCTATCTTTTGAATAAAGCCGCGAATGGAAATTTGCATCCTGACCGCCTGAAGCAACGGTAAGACGGCGGCTAAGCGCTTTCAGCGCCCTCTTCACGTGAGGACTTTTGAGGCCGCCCAGGGAGGAGGAAGACTTGGCCGAAATGGTTACCACTATAATAATAGCCTGATCGAGGATTATTGAAGTCGAAGAAGAATTTTAAATACTATCTCCCGCAACCGGGTGCTCCGGAAAAGGCCAATATCCGATAGTTACCCAACATAATATATCCTTAATTATTATAAGTCAAATTTTTTGTCAGTTTCTGAGAAATTATCTCCAGGCATTGCAGACCTTCCGGCGGCTTACAAGGGGTCTTCGCTTGTTTTTCAAAAGTGTGTCTGGTAAACTTGACTGCCTTTTCGATGATATCGCAATGAAGATTCTGCACATGGTCTGACCTGCCGGCCCCTGGATGCCGTTGTTGCGCCGGGCAAGCGACGCCATGGGTTTCTATCCCAAACCAGATTGCCCTGGAGATCATGTCCATCTGAAAAATCTGATGTCCGTCAATGTCCACCGCCATGAAATCCACCGCCGGTTTACCGACGATATGGAGTTTGAGGATATTGGACAACCATGAGATTTAAAATCGTTTTTCTGGTTGCCGTCACCTTCTGGGTTACCTTTCATCCCCTGATATATCCGCCTGACACCCGTTCCTTTCCGGGGGCCGGCCCTGTCCACGGCACCACAAAGGCATTCCTGGTCGATTCCGCATCCGGCCTTCGGGCGGATCAAGGCCGACGGTCCTCGAAAACCGCGTCCATGGAGGCGGATCTCACCCCGGGGCAAACCTATGCATCAGAAGTGCTGGCCTATCTCCTGCAGATAACCCTCGGAATGGCCGGGGATCCTGAATATCGCCAACAGTGGCGAACCCGTGGGCTGAATGAACCCCTCGATTTTCAGAATATCGTTTCCATCATGACTGAAACAGAGCGGAACGCCCTTGATGTTATGGTCCTGGATCCCAATATCCTGGACCTCACCACCGTGCTCTACCATTACGACAGGGGCCTCAGCCTGTATGAAGGGGATTACGGGGTAACCAGCATCTACCCGGCCTCGGAATTCATCGCCATCCGCCTCTTTCTACTTAAAAAAATCCACAGCGGGGAAAAGGTGAGACTGTCCGGGCTCATGGCCCGGGAAGATCTTCTCCACAACCCCGCTGTCCCACCGACCGAACAAGATCTTCAGGCCATGAACCTGACCCCCGGGGAAGTGAAATTTCTGCAGGAGGTCATCCAAAGCAAACCCCACCTGTTTCAGTATCTCAAGTCGCCCTTTCTGGTAAAGGCCCTTTACGATGCAGGTGCAGTCGTTGAAGACGGCGTGGTAAAAGAGAAAATCTCACAGGTCGGCTTTCACGCATACCCAGGCCGGCATTTTCAGGGCTCGGACCGGCCCAATGCGATAAAAATATGCGTTCTCCCGTCCTTAACCGATGAGTTCATTCATGGACGGTCGACCGACGATCCCTTGTCAGATGACTTTGAACCCACCGATTTTCTCCTCGAAATGATCCGGAAACTGGTCCGGGAAATCGAGGCAGCCACCAAAAAGTGTATGGAAAAAAAACTCGTTTTCTCGGAAGATTCCGATGTCGCCATCAAAAGATCACAATGGGAGACGCTCTGGCCCCGGATGGCCCGAAGATATCTGGGGGCTTACGTGGTAGATCACAGGCCTTTGGTCATCTATCCGGAAAACGCGGCCCAGTCGGTCCAGGAAATCTGCCCCCAGGCGGACTTCACCGTGATCATTCTGGGTAGGAATGTTTACAAGTCCATCTATTTTGATCGGAAAGCGGATTGCTATCCCGCTGTCAACCGGATCTATCTGGATATTATGGACATCAAGCACTCACGAACAGAAGAGGACGTCCAGGCTGCGGCGTGTTTCATCAGCGAGCGTATAGCGGATCGCATACTGGCGGAACAGATGCGCCCGGAATAATGAAATAGAATCTTTGGTAGTGACTTCTCTGCACCATGCGGAGAAGTTGGTGCCTTATGGGTAAGCGTTCAAAAATTGCCGGGATTTGCACCAATACCTTTTTTGGTTGCGGCCGTCAGGTCGCCTTGGGAAGATGGGTGTCAAACGCTGCGCTCTGGTTTGATGAGGGAAACGCTCCTGCCGCCCATTTTTTTCGGCAGGGGATCGGGGCTGAAACCGGTCTTTGCGGCGACGGCGAGGGTGCCTTCAAAATGTGTCTTCGATACATGGCCCCTGGGCTCCACTATAAGGAGCCTCCCCCCGGGCCGGAGGGCGTTCCACATCTCGGTGAAGAACATGGCTTTATCAGGGATTTCGTGGACCACATGAATGGCGGCGGCAAAGTCCGCCCGGCCCGAAATATCCTCCAGTCCATAACCGTCCGCCCTGATCCGGCGAAGATCGATCCTGTCAAGGAGACCGGCTTTTTTAGCCCTGCGGGCCAGAACAGAGAGCATTTTGTCTTGTATGTCCAGCGCTATTATACGTCCGGCCGGACCGACCATGCGGGCCAAAGGAAGTGTGAAAAATCCCATGGCGCAGCCCGGCTCCAGGACGACCATCCCCTCGCGGACAAACGGCCCGAATATCCTGCCGGGATTTTCCACCAGCTTCCTGAGCGGATTCAGGAGGAAATAACCGATCCAGGGGGGACATACGTGTTCGGCCATAAGGCTTGCTCCGGTTTGGGAAATGGGGTTGATACGCTGATAAGACCCTGTATAATGCAAAGGGAGGCCCGATTTTTCTCACGGAGATTAGTGGAAGCGCACCGGGATGTCAATGATGAGTTTCCCGATCTGTCCTGACGCGTATTTCAGGAACGTCCGGTGGGGATGCTTCTTGACTTTTTTCCCTTCAGCACGGTATTCATTTACAGAGCAATGACCCTGATGACCGGCACCGGCATATTCCGGAGGAACAACTGAAACATGAAGATATCGCCCGGCTCTTTTGAGGTGGAGCTGTTTCCGGAAGCGGTGAACAGCCCGGACCACCCGTATGCTTCGCAATTCAGAGAGATTCTTGAGGGCGTGGCAAGAGAATACGACTGTACGCTTCTCTCCTTTGACGTGAATAAGGGGACCGTGACCTTTTCTTTTGACAGTGATGAGTTGACTGCGGAGATCATGCGGATACTCAAAGAGAATGTCTGAAAGTCCCATGAAAGCAAATCTTGATCATATCGCAGTCGTCCTGATTCAACCCCAAATCCCTGAGAATATCGGGGCCGCGGCACGCGCCATGAGCAACATGGGCCTCAGCAGACTGGTTCTGGTCTCGCCCAAGAACTGCGATCTCTGCCGGGTGCTCAAGACGGCCACCGGAACCTCCATCGATCTGGTGGAGCAGATGGAGGTATTTGACAATCTGAAGGAGGCGCTTGCGCCGTATCATCATATCGCGGGCACCACTGCCCGCACCGGGGCCATGCGGCCCACACAGTCCAGACCCCGGGGCCTTGCCCGCGAACTGGTCTCCCTGTCCCAGAATAATTTGGCGGCCATTCTCTTCGGGCCGGAGGATCGGGGACTTTCCAATGATCAGCTCCGGTACTGCCACACCATTGTTACGATTCCCACCGCCTCTTTTTCTTCCGTGAACCTGGCGCAGGCCGTGATGATCGTCTGCTATGAACTCTTCTCAGCCACACGGGAGAAGGGTGTTGAGGTCGAACCGCGTCTGGCCAACAGCTTTGAACTGGAGGGGATGTATGGACATCTCAGGGAGGTGCTGCTCAAGATCGGATTTATTGATCCCCAGAATCCGGAGCATTGGCTGCTGAACATCCGGCGGTTTCTCTCAAGGTTTCCGCTCAGGGCCCGGGAGGTACGGATCATCAGGGGCGTGTGCCGTCAGATAGACTGGTACACGTCGCAGGCCAGAAAGAAGACCGTGGATTCTGCTGGCCGCGGGAAGGACCCCCCTTCGAACATCGAACATTGAATGAGAAATGAAGGGGCATTGCGGCCTTATCCCTTGGCGTCCCGTCAAAAGACAAAAGAATTCCCTTTGCGCTTCTGCGGCGTTGTGTGAGACATTTTGGTGGCGGCGATGCCGATTCAGGCGAGAAGGGTGCCCCAGTCCAGAGTCTTGAATGTCCTGTGGAGGTAATGGTCATCGTGGACCGTGTGAAATGCAAGGTCGGTGAAGAGTTTTTCCGCCATACGCCGCACCTCTGACAGGGGGATGACCGTGTCCTCTGTCCCATGGTAAATGGAAACGGGCATATCCACCTTTTCTTTTTTGCCGGGGGCGGATTCGATCATGTTGATGGCCGGGGCAAGCAGGATCATCCGCATGACCCGCAACGGGTTTTCCATGGCAAAGAGCGTGGCCATCAGACCGCCGAAACTGGACCCTACGATCCGGATCTCTGTTTTTCCGGCGAGGATACGATTCAATTTTTCCATCCGCGCCGTCAAGGGGCCTTCAAAGGTGGGGAGAACCATGTCAGGATATTTTTCCCGAAAGAAGACCGCCTTGGTTCCCTGATTGCTGCTCTCCAGGCCGTGGATGAAGATGCGATTCATTACCCACACCCGATCTTCTTCTTGAGATGACTTTCATGGGCCTCGGCGATCTCCGTCTCGCTTGCCGGGCGAACGGATACCACCTTCCCCTCTACAAAGGAGGAGATTCCGGCCATCGGCTCATTAAAGTCCACCAGCACCGTATCCAGTCTGACCTCCAGGACCTTAAAGGAGACCAGGCTGCCCATCTTCATCTGGCGATAGAATTTCCCTTCCCGGAGTCGCTGTTTTACCAGACCCTGCTTGGGGATCTCCCGGATCAGGGCGGGATCGTGCTCGCCGTAGATCTCGGAGGCGGGTATGTGAAGGGAAAACGAATACCCCGCCGCTTTCCCTTCCAGGGCCGCCTCCAGGGTAGGGACCTGTTCCTCCACCCCGAAGACGAACCGGGTCTCTGTTTCGGGGCGCTCTTTGAATTTACCCGGGGCGATTTCGGTCCTCATGGTAAATCGGAGGGTTACCATTGCACCTTGTTTGATGACGTCCATTAGGTCTCCCCTGAATTGTCTCATCGGATTTCCAGGATTTCAAATTCCTGAATGCCGCGGGGGATCTTTATCTTCACCTCATCCCCCACAAATCTTCCGATCAACCCCCGGCCAAGGGGGGATTCGATGGATATCTTTCCATTTTCAGGGGCCGATTCATAATGCCCCACCAGTTGATAGCTGACCTCTACCTCTGTGTTGAGGTCATATAAGACAACGGTCCGCCCGAAAACAACGCGATCGGTGGGACCGTTCTCCACATGGATTACTTCGGCCTTGCCCAGGGCCTCTTTTAATTCGTTAATTTTCCCCTCCAAGAAGGATTGCCTTTCCTTGGCAGCATGATACTCTGCGTTCTCGCTGATATCTCCGTGGCTCCGTGCTTCCGAAATGGCCTTGATATTCATCGGTCTTTCTATGGTTTCGAGGTGCTTCAGGTCTTGTCTCAGCTTGTCGAGTCCCTTCTGGGTGATCGGCATTTTTTCCATATCCACATCCACTCCATCAGAAGATTTATCGGGTTGATTGTTGTTCGCCTGTCATTCGGTATTAAAAGCCTAATGCCAATCCAGCCTGGCGGATGCATAGGGACACGACATAGGCCACCACCAGATTGAAGATTATGGAAAATCCGGCCCACGCCCAGGACGCCTCCCTGCGAATACTGATAACAGTGGCAATGCAGGGGACATAGAGCATGGTAAAAACGATGAGCGTAAATGCCTGCAGGCGGTTCCACCCCGGGTCCTTTTTTAGGCGTTCGGAAAGGGAGCCGGTTTGCTCAGGATCCACCTCGCCCAGGGAGTAGGCGGTCCCAAGGGTGGAGACCACCACCTCTTTGGCGGCGAAGCCGCCCACCAGTGCAATATTGGTCCTGTATTCAAATCCGAGGGGCCTGGTAATGGTCTCCAGACCCTGGCCGACCCACCCGGCAATGGTCCCCTTGAGGGCGGTCTGCTGCTGCAGTTGTTTATGATACCCTATCCGGTCCCTGAAAGCCAGATATCGAGAAGCGGCGGTGACATATCTTTCGTCCCATTTCCCCGGATCCGTTTCCCCACGTTCCAGCCCGGAGGCCGCCTGCGCCACGATCGCCAGGTCCCGGTTATCGTTGGCGTCGGCAGGGGGTATTTTCCTGCTGATGCCTGCCTGCATCATTTCATTCAGGGCGGCCAGGTCTCCTTCGCCGGTTATAATTCCATCGACCTCAGGGGAGCGGAGAAAGGCCCGGGTCATCTCCTCTCGCGTTTTCTCAAATTGGGCGATCTGTCTCTCGGAGAGGCCCGGAAAGGTCATCATGGCCCACAGTACGACCGAGAATGCCAGAATAACCGTCCCCGCCTTCTTGATATATTGCCAGGTCCTCTCCCATGTATGAATTAAAAGTCCCTTAAGGGTGGGCGCCCGGTAAGGGGGGAGTTCCATGACAAACGATGTCTTCGGACCCTTCAGGATGGTGGCCCGGAGAACCTTTGCGGCAAAAAGGGCGAATAGCCATGAGAGAAGGGTCAGAAGAAACATGATGCGGGCTTTGTCGCCGGAGAAGAAGGCCCCTATGAGCAGGGCATATACCGGCAGCTTGGCCCCGCAGTTCATGAAGGGGATCACCAGGAGGGTGGCGAATCGCTCCTTGGGATCCCTCAGGACCCTGGTGGCCATGACCCCCGGGACTGCGCACCCCCCCGAGATGCCTCCGCTGACGATCAGGGCGATGACAGAATTGCCGTGAAGTCCAAACCATCGCAGGACCCTGTCCAGCATATAGGCGACCCGGGCCATATACCCGGAATCTTCCATAATGGCAATGGCAAAGAACATGAACATGATGAGGGGTACAAAGCCCAGAACCCCCCCGACCCCGCCGATGATGCCGGAGACGATCAGGGATTGGAAGACGCCCTCCGGGACCACCGTCAGGACGATTCTGGTGAGACCGTCAAAAAAGGCCTCCAGCCAGAGGATCGGCAGCTCGCTGGCCCAAAAGGTGAAGGAGTACATGCCGTAGAGGATAGCGATCATGACGAAAGGACCGATGATCCGGTTGGTCAGGACCTTGTCTATCTTGTCCGACATATTAATGCGCGATTCGATTTTTCTCTTGACTACCTTTTTGGTAATCCCCGCGATGTATCCATAGCGGTGGTCTGCAATGATGGCCTCGGGCTCCTCTTCCAAGGTGTTCATGGTATGCTTGTAAACATCCTCGCATATGGCCTCTATCTCCTGACCGAGGGGCGGGTCCTTTTTGAGGCGTTGGGTAATTTCACTATCCATTTCGAGGCACTTGAGGGCGCGCCACCAGGAAGGATACTTCCTGTCATAGACCTCGGATCGTTCAATGATGGCGGATATCTTTTCAATGGCCTGGTCGATGTCCATGCCGTAGGAGATGGGGGCGGGCTCCCACTGCGGTTTTTCATCCGCTAATGCCACAACCTTGTCCAAAAGGTCCTTGATCCCCTTATTGGACCTGGCCACCATCGGCACCACGGGCGCACCGAACTGGTCAGACAAGGCCTGGGCGTCGACGAGGATGCCCCGGGATTCCGCCATGTCCATCATGTTGAGGGCAATCAGCAGGGGAACCCCCAGCTCCTTGAACTGGACGGCCAGGTAGAGATGCCGCTCCAGGCTGGAGGCATCCACGATATCCACCACCAGGTCCGGTCGTTCATCGATCACGAAATTTCTGGCCACCAGCTCTTCCAGAGAATAGGCGGTCAATGAATAGGTTCCCGGCAGGTCCACCACCTCTATTTCACGTCCCTTGTGGAAAACGGTACCGTATTTCTTTTCCACGGTGACCCCGGGATAGTTGGCAATATGCTGCCGTGCGCCGGTGATGGCGTTAAAGACCGTGGTCTTTCCTGCATTGGGGTTCCCTGAGAGGGCGATGGTGATTTTCTTCTTCATTCATGAACCGGATACACCGGATAGACCGAAATTGCGGATTTCGGGTGATCCCTAATCCCGATCAGCCGGAATAAAAAAGGTCTCACACGGAGACTTAGAGACACAAAGATATTATTAAAAAACCATGACCGTTTACAGTGTTCAGGTTAGACAGAGGTCCGATTGCGCTGAACCGTTGCAAGATACGTTTCTTGCGATTCTCCTCAATTTCTTATCCCTTCTGTTTCCGGCACATCCACTTCTACAAAAATGCTGCTTGCTTCGTTGTTTCTGAGGGTCAGGACAAAATCCCTGAGCTTGACTGCTACGGGGTCTTTGAGGGGCGCCCGGCCCTGGATTTTGATGACTGTTTCGGGGACCAGCCCCATCTCTCTCAGTCTCCTTCCTGTATCGCCGGTCGCGGTAATCTTCTTGATAATGCCCCCCTGGTTGTTGGACATCTCCCTCATTCTAATAACCTTTTTCATGACGAATATTCATTGCTCCGATATTTCTAAAGCGGTTCTGTAATTGTCAGTCGAATTGAAGGCAGGTGAAAGCGCAAGGCGTATGGCGCAAACGGGGATCAAACCCATGAACTCAAATATCCTCAATGCGCCAAACACCCGGATACTGCCGATATTCGGCCCTGCGGCAGCGGTTTCAGACAGTCCCGGACCAACCTCGACATCTCGGGGGTCGCCACCAGCAGATGTTCATCGATTTTCTTTCCATCCAGGTACTCATTCACAAAAAACCCCTCTCCGTCCATTCGGTAGAGCTTTGCCCCTGAGGCCTCAATGATCACCCGGGTGGCGGCAAGGTCCTGAAAGGTTTCGTAAGATAACACCGCAGCGTCCGCCTGGCCGCCGGCCACATAACAGAGATGGGCGGCGGTGCAGCCGAGACTTCGGATCTTTCCCGGAAATGAGGTTTGATAGTGGTTGTGAAACCGCGAATAGGTGAGGAGAACGCTCTCATCGTTGATTTCCGAATGCCTGGAGGCGGCCATCTCATGGTCTCCTCTATAGGCTTTCTGGCCGGCCCGGGCATGAAACAGGTCGCCCGTGACGGGCATATAGAAGGCTCCGAAGACGGGCCAGGAATTCTCCAGCAGGGCCAGCGACATCCCCCAGACCGGAACGCCTCCTTGAAAATTGGCCACCCCGTCCAGGGCGTCAAAAACCCACAAGTACCTCTCCCCTTCGTGACTGTAGCCCCTATCTTCCTGATGATTGGTAAAGATCCGGTGTTCGGGAAACCGGGCCGCAAGCCGGTCCTGGAAAAAATTGGACAGCCGGAGTTCTGCCTCTGTCACCAGTTCCTCGTCGAATCTGGCATCCGGTTGCCGCTTGCCGTAATAGGAGAGGGCGACCTCTCCGGCATCCCGAATGGCCTGCACGGCAAAATCCGTCAGGTGTTCGATTGAATCCACTTTTATAGCCACTCTGTTCCTCCGTAAACCTCGTTGCTGGTTACTGGATACTGGATACGATTGCTTTCAGCTTTGAGCTCCTGAAGCACGGAGCGTAAGCATGTCCGACATCAATAACCGATAACCGATCACCTTCCCCCTTTGGGCTTTGAGCTTCGCGCTTTCAGCTCATCTTAACGCCTCACCCCAAAATGGATCTCGATACAATGGTCTTTTCCATCTCCTTCGTCCCCTCATAAATCTCGAGTATCTTGGCATCCCGGTAGAGCCGTTGAACCTTGTATTCGTCGATATATCCATAACCTCCGTGCATCTGAAGGGCCTCGTCGGCGCACCGGACCGCCATCTCGGCGGAAAACCACTTGGCCATGGCGATCAATCCGTGATCCACCTTTCCATGGTCCACGGACCAGGCCGCCTCATAATAGAGGTTCCTTGCCGCCCGGATTCTGGTGGCCATTTCAGCGAGCTTGAACTGGGTCACCTGAAACGAGGCGAGAGGCACGCCGAACTGGTGCCGCTGTTTGGTATGCCGGACCGACTCCTCCAATGCGGCCCGGGCCAGGCCGACGGCCTGGGCGCAGATGTGCAGCCGTGTCCGGTTGAAGAAGGCCATCAACTCGTAGAAGCCTTCGCCTTCGTTTCCCACGATATTGTCCAGGGGTACCCGCATGTCGTTGAACGAAAGTTCCGCGGTATCCGATGCCCGAATGCCCAGTTTGCCCCGAATCTTGGTAGACTGGTACCCGGGCGTCTCTGTGGGCACCAGAATAAAGCTGTGCCTCTGATGGCGCGAGGGATTTTCCGGATCGGTTTGACAGTAGATTAACATATATTTGGCCAGATTGCCATTGGTAGCGAACATCTTGGCGCCGTTGATGATCCATTGGTTGCCGTCTTTGACCGCGGTGGTCGTAGCGCCCGTGACGTCACATCCGGCATCGGGTTCTGTAATGGCGGTCCCCATGATGGCCTCCCCTGCCACCAATTGCGGAAGAACGAGCTGCTTCTGTGCCTCCGAACCGAACAGACCGAGGAGTTCCGCACCAAAGGTGGCGGCAAGGATGGCCTGGCCGATCCCGGGGTCCACGGCCCAGAATTCCTCAGTGATCAGGCAGTGCTCAAAGAACCCGTAATCGGCCCCGCCATAGTCCTCGCCTATAAAAACCCCTACAAATCCCAATTCACATGCCTTGCGCCAGAGATCCGTATCAAAGGTCTCATCGCGGTCGAACTCCTGGGCCCTGTCCGGGAATTCCCTGGACGCGAATTCCCTCGCCGCCCTGAGGATATCCTGCTGCTCTGTGTTTAATGTGAAATCCACCGTTAGTCCTCATGCGCCTGCGAGTTTCTCTTTCAGGGCATCGGCCACCTTGAAAAGGTCATCCGCCACCCCGTAATCCGCCACTCTGAAGATCGGGGCCTTTTGGTCCTTATTCACCGCAATGACCGTGCCTGCGCCCGTAATCCCGGCCACGTGCTGAAACGCCCCGCTGATGCCGAAGGCCAGATAGATTTTAGGCCGGACCGATTTTCCCGACGTACCCACCTGATGAAATTTGGGGAGCCAATTCTTATCCACCACGGGCCGGGAACAGGAGAGGGTGGCTCCCATCCGGTCTGCCAACTCCCGAATGGAGGCGATATTTTCCTCCTCCCCGATCCCCCTTCCGATGGAGACCAGTAGGTCTGCCTGGGTGATATCGATCTCCCCGGCCCCGGTATCCACAAACTCGATAAAGGTCCCTCGGGGTTCGGCCAGATCCACGGGCACATCCTGTTTCATGACCTCTCCCTCCAACACCGGTGTATCATCGGGGACAAGAAAGGCCCCGGGCCTTACGGTGACCAGATAGCCGGGCGATTCCTTGAAGGACACCCTGCTGAAGAGCTTTCCGCTGTATATCTGACGGATAACCGTGGGTCGGCCATCTTCCGCCTGAATATCCACACAGTCCGTGGCAAGGGGGAGCCCGGTCTTGACGGAAAGGGCAGGGGCGAGGTCCATCCCCCAGGAGGTATGACCGATCAGGGTCATGAATGGGCGATCTGCCCGGATGACCCGATTCAAAATATCCTTATACAGATCCGAATTAAAGGTTTCCAGCCGGTCGTCTTCAAAGACCACGACCCGGTCCGCCCATCTGGCCAGATCGTCCGCATAGCCCGTATCCTTTCCCGCCAGCAGGAGGGCGGTCAGTGGAAGGGAAAAAGCCCGGCAGAGCGCTCTTGCCTTGAAGAGCATCTCAAAGGTGATCTCCCGGATTTCGCCTTTCCTGTGTTCTGCAACCACGCATATCTGTCCCATTTATATGCTCACCCCCTTTTCTTTGATAATTTTGATGAGTTGTGCAGCCACCGAAGCGGCATCGCCCTCGATCATCTCGGCCCCCGTGGTCTCGGGCGGGAGAAACACCTCCTCGATCCGGGTCCTCGGGGTCAGGTCATCCTCTGAGAGGCCCAAATCGGCCACGGGGATGATTGTGAGTTCCTTTTTTCTGGCCTTTCGGATCCCCATGATGGAGACGTATCTCGGTTCGTTGATGCCGGTTTGGATGGTCAAGAGCGATGGGAGTTGTATCTTGGAGACCTCGTCCATGCCGCCTTCCAGTTCCACCCGGATGGCGGCGATATGCCCTTCCGGTTGCACATCGGTGACCACCGCCGCATGGCTCAGGGCCAGCGTTTCGGCCAGCATGATCCCGACCATGCCGCTGTTGTCGTCGTCGGCCTGGACACCGGTCAGGATCAGATCGTAGTCCATCCCCTGAATGGCCTTTGCAAGGACCTGCGAGATGACGAACCCGTCCAATTCACGCGCTCCCGGATCTATGCGGACGGCCTTGTCAGCCCCCATCGCCAGTGCCCGTCTCAGGATCTCCTCATCATCCTCGCTCCCGATGGTGATGGCGGTCACACTGCCGCCCAAGGTCTCCTGGAGCCGCACCGCCTCCTCGATGCAATAGTTGTCCCAGTCGTTGATTACGTATGCCAGGGCATCCGTCTTGATTCCCTTGCCGTCTTTGTCTATCTCCAGGTCCACCTCCTGGGTCATGGGAACCCGCTTGATGCAGACAATAATGTTCATCGGTTGCCTCCCGGTGTTAAATGAATTATGAATTATGAATCAAGAATTATGAATTTGCGAATTTAGGAATTAAGGAATGAAGGAATTATGAATTCAGGAATTAAATGCAATGTTCTCCTTCCAAATCCTTCAATCCCTAATCCCCGGCTCTCTGAATTCCGCCATCCAAGGTGGCGACCAGGAGGTTCATGAGATCAACCACCCTCATTTGCCCTTCCCACCCGTCGGTCTTGATGGCATCTTCAAAGTGTATGTAGCAGAAGGGACAGGCGGTGACAATCACATTTGCGCCGGCCTCCCTGGCCATCTCTATTCTTTTTGCGGCCATCCGCATCTCTTCCTGCTCGATTTCATGCCAGAGCATCACATCCCCTCCGCCGCAGCAGAAGCTCCTGTCCCGGGAGCGCTGCATTTCAACCAGATTGAGGCCGGGGAGGGCGCGAAGGAGTCTTCTCGGGGCGTCATAGATGCGGTTGTGACGTCCCAGGTAGCAGGGATCGTGATACGTGTATACATCCTCTGTATCCAAAGGGGTTGAGGGCTTCAGCCTTCCCTCGTCCACCAAAGAGGCAAAGAATTCCGTATAGTGCATCACGGGGAAAGCACCGGGGTAGTCGTTTTTAAGGGTGTTGAAGGCGTGGGGATCGGTGGTGACGATCCGGTTGAATCGAATCTCTTTCAGGATTTCCATGTTCTCTTCCATCAGGAGCTGAAAGAGGCCTTCTTCCCCCATGCGGCGGACCTGATGCCCCGAATCTTTTTCCGAAGGGCCGAGTATGCCGAAGTCGATCCCCCCACTATGAAATGCCCGAACCATGTCGCAGGCGATGGACTGGCCGGCCGGATCATAGGAGCCGTAGCCGTCGACAAAAAAGAGAACATCCACGGCATCGCCCTGTTTCAGCCGCCTTACAGGGATGTCCCGGCATTCCTCCACCCAGTCGGCGCGCTTTGCCGCGGGCTTTCCAAAGGGATTCCCTGTCTTTTCGATGTGCATCAGGACCTGATTGAAGGTCTTGGGGTTCTGTGAAGTCTCAATCAGGTGGCGTCTCATATCGATAATCTTATCGATGTATTCGATGAAAACCGGGCATTCGGCTTCACACGCGCCGCAGGTGGTGCATGACCAGATTTCATCGTGAGACACGATGCCCCCCACCAAGGCCGCACCATTTCCCTCTGAACGGTCCTTGTTTTTTCCTCCAAACAAGGGCACCGCATTAAAACAATGGTCCCTCAGCTTCATGGTGAGCATCTTGGGCGAGAGGGGCCTCCCGATGGTGTATGCCGGGCAGTTGTCCGAGCAGCGGCCGCATTCGGTGCAGGTATAAAAGTCAAGGATGTGTTTCCAGGTGAAATCCTCAATTTTTTCGACTCCCATGCTGTCGAGGTCGTCAATATCCTCGATATCCCACCTCGCAGGCTTGACGCCCCCGGTGGAGAGCCTCTTGAAAAACACGTTGGGGAGTGCGGTGATGATATGGAAGTGTTTCCCTAAAGGGAGGAAGTTGAGAAAAAAGAAAAAGGCCAGGATGTGGAGCCAGTAGCTCCCTGCATGGATCCCGGCGAGAAGCCGCGGATCCGACCCGCTCAGGATCAGGGCGGCCCCTTGAGACGCAGGCAGCCACCCTCCCGAAGGGGAGGGCTCCAGGAGCAGTCCTGCGCCCTCATAAAATATGTCCGTGAGCATCAGAAAACCGATGAGACCCAGGACCAGATAGGCCTCCCAGTGATGGCTCCCCTCATAGCGTTCCGGCCGCATCAGTGCCCGCCGCAGGATGGCCCAGATGCATGCGACCAGGACGATCACCTCGAAGAGGTCTTTGAGGGTATTGTAAAACAGGCCGAATCCCGTCTGCATCAGGGGGTCAAGGATGGGGATGTTCAGTCCCTGAGTCACCAGATCGATGGAACGAAGTCCAAGGACAACAAATCCCCAGAAAATCATCAGGTGAATCAGGCCCGCCCAGAGATAGCGGGGTTGTCGCTTCTGAAGAATCCCATACAGGAGGAGATGCACCAGCCTTTTTCCCATATGGGCAAACCGGGGATCCGGGGCCCCGGAACGGATCAAAACGACCCTTTTGTAGATGATATAGGTAAAGAGAGAGAGCCCTGCGATACAGATGATCCAGGCATAGACCCAGCCGGGCACTCCAAGATAGACGGCATCGGCGGGATGGTTCAGAGGCATGGTTCATGGCTCCTGTTTAGACGCTTCATTTTATGTTAACACCCCTCTGGTAAAGATTTCCGCAAATATGTCCGCCAGCCGCTCCAGGCCTATGGGTCCCTCCTTGCGGTACCATGTAATGGTGTAATGCACCATTCCAAGGAATGCAAATATGGCAATGCTGCGGGGAACCTCCTTTTTCAGGCGGATCCCTTCCAGTTCCTCGAAGACTTCCTTGAAGATCACCACATATTGTCGCTGTTTTTCCACCAGGATGCGACGGTGTTCAGGGGTCAATGAATTCTGCTCATTCACCAGAAGGATGAGACGTTCAGGGGCCCCGGCATAATATCGGGTATAGAAGTGAAGGATGTTGTACAGCTTGTCCCTAGGAAGAAGGTCTCCGGCACAGATCTCCTTCAGGGTGGTCAGGGCATTATCCACGGCATCATTCATGAGTTCGAAGAGGATGTTCTCTTTGCTCCTGAAATAATGGTAGAGGGATGACTGGTTCATGCCGAGTTCCCGGGCGATTTCGCGCATCGTCGTGGAATGATACCCCTTATATGCGAAAAGGGGCGCGACAACGCTCTGAATCTCCTTGATTTTCTCACGACTTTTGGGACCGGGCACGGGTGAACCTCCCTGATAGCCAAACAAACGTTTGATCGATATCCGCAAAATACCATTGCAGGGGACCCTTGTCAAGCCTAAAGGGCTTTTTCGGTTGAGGCGATGCCGCTTCAGGGAGGTACCGGGTTGAAGTCTCTCTCACGCGCCCTTGAATGTCCCCTGTCGTTTCTGCACAAAGGCCGCGACAGCCTCCATGAGATCCTGAGAGGGGACGATCATGCTGGATCGGGCGGCATTGTACGCCAGGGATTCTTCCAGGCCGGCCTCCTCGTCAAAGCAAAGGACCTCCTTGGCGCCCTGGACCGCCAGCGGGGGATTCCCTGCGATTTCTTGGGCCATTTCCTTCCCTTTGATATCAAGGGCTTCCTTGTCTGGGAAGACATCATTGACCAGTTGAATGGCCTGTGCGCGGCGGGCGTCGAAGCGGTGCCCCCGGAAGGCGATCTCCCGGGCATGGCCCTTTCCCACCACCCTTGGCAGACGCTGCAGTCCCCCCACATCGGTGATGAAGCCGAGCTTGGCCTCTGGAAAGGCAAACAGGGTATCCTGGGTGCAGAGCCGGATGTCGCAGCAGAGGACCAGTTCGAGTCCGGCCCCGAGACAATGGCTGTGGATCAGGGCGATGGTGGGTCTCGTCAACTGCTCCAGCCGGGTATGGATATCCTGGACCTTCCTGATCTCCTTGAAAAACCAGACCTTTTGGGCTGCATCCGGGGTCTGGCCTACCACAGAGAGGAGTTCGTTTTCCGGACTCAGATCGAGCCCTGCGCAAAACGATTTTCCCTTGCCGGTGAGGAGAATCACCCGCGCTTCCCCGTCTTTTTCCGCCGCTCCGATAGCCTTGTCCAGGGCATTCCACACCACCGGGTTCAATGCGTTCCGTTTAGCGGGCCGGTTCAGGGTAATGAATCCGATGAAGTCCTCTCGATGATAGGTAACTGGATTTTCTTCTTCGATTGCTGGCATGTGATCCTCCTGATTTCGGGTTCTGGTTTCCAAAATGCTGGATTCCGGATACTTCGCGGCCCGATTATACCCAAGACATGGTTCGATGTCACACAAAGAGTACAGATGTGGCGGTATTCAGTTTTCCAGAGAGGGATTCAAGTCTTGGTGAGGCGTAAGGGTCGCGGCATAAAGCTGCCCTCATGGGGATTTCATTGGATATTTGAAACCGGGATTCCCAATTTTGATTTTGCTTTTTTGCGGATTTTGAAGTAGCATACAAAATTTCGCACCAGCAGGTGAGTCCTTGAATTGTCTATGATTGCATAAGGGAGTATTGAGCCATGCAGGAATTCAGGAGAATGAGCCGTCTGCCCCCGTATGTCTTTGCAACGGTCAACAAGATCAAGATGGAGGCCAGACACCGGGGAGAGGATATCGTGGACCTGGGCATGGGAAATCCGGATATCCCGACGCCCAAGCATATCGTCGACAAACTGGTGGAGGCCGCAGAAAAAGGGCATAACCACCGGTATTCCGCCTCCATGGGCATCACCAAACTGAGGCATGCCATCTGCGACTGGTACAAACGCCGCTATGATGTGGATCTGGACCCGGATGAAGAGGCGATTGTTACTATCGGGGCCAAAGAAGGGCTTTCCCATCTGGTGCTGGCCACCATCAGCCCCGGGGACGTGGTCTTTGCGCCCAATCCGACCTATCCGATACATCCCTATTCGGTCATCATCGCCGGGGGGGATTTGAGGAGCATACCCATTGGGCCGGACAGGGATTTCTTCGAGGACCTCCTCGTGGCCGTGAAGCAGACATGGCCTGCCCCCAAGATGCTGATCATCTCCTACCCCCACAACCCGACGACCGCGGTGGTGGATCGCGCCTTTTTTGAGAAGATCGTGGATTTCTGCCGGGAACACGACATGGTGGTGATACACGACTTTGCCTATGCAGACCTGGTCTTTGACGGGTATGAGCCCCCCAGCTTTCTCCAGATCCCGGGTGCCAAGGAGATCGGCGTGGAATTTTTCAGCCTTTCCAAGAGCTATTCCATGCCCGGATGGCGGGTGGGCTTCTGCGTGGGCAACCCCGCGCTGGTAGGAGCGCTTCGGCGGATCAAGAGTTATCTCGATTACGGCGTGTTCCAGCCGATCCAGATCGCCGCCATTATCGCCCTGAACGGACCCTATGACTGCGTCCGTGAGATCGTGGAGGTCTACAGGGAACGGCGCGACGTGCTTGTGGACGGCCTGGACCGCGTGGGCTGGCATATCGAGAAACCCAAAGGGACCATGTTCGTGTGGGGAAAGATCCCTGATACATATGCCCATATGGGTTCGGTGGAATTCTCCAAGATGCTCATCAAAGAGGCCAAGGTGGCAGTCTCTCCCGGCATCGGCTTCGGGCAATACGGGGACGATCATGTCCGGTTCGCCCTGGTTGAAAATCCCCACCGCACGCGTCAGGCCATCAAGGGGATTAAAGCGGTGCTGTAGGGGTTGAAGAATTGAGGGATTGAGGAATTGAAGAATTGAGGATTGAGGAATTGAGGAATGCTGGAATGCTGGAATTGAGGAATGCTGGAATGAGGAATTGGGAAACGTGGGAAACAGGCTATCGGCGGCAATTCCTGAACCTGACGCCTTGCGCCTTGCGTCTGACGCCTTGCGCCTAAAATAAACCGAGGAAAATTTTGATGTCGACAATAAACATAGGGATAATCGGATTTGGGACCGTAGGGGCCGGGGTGGTTGAGGTCCTGTACACCAATCGGGAGATTATCGCCAGCCGGGTCGGGACGGAGGTGGTGGTCAAAAGAATCGCGGACCTGGATATCACGTCTGATCGGGGGATTGCCCTGCAACCTGACAGGTCCCTCTTCACCCTTGACGCCATGGAGGTGATTCGTGATCCGGAAATCGACGTGGTGGTCGAGCTGATCGGCGGGATAGAAACCGCCAGGAATTTGATCCTCGAGGCCATGAAGACCGGAAAGCATGTGGTAACCGCCAACAAGGCGCTTCTGGCGGAATGCGGGCCTGAGATATACCGGGCCGCGGAAGCGCAGGGGGTGGGTCTGGGCTTTGAAGCCAGTGTGGGGGGCGGCATCCCTATTGTCGGTGCCTTGAAAACCGGACTTTCCGCAAACCGCATCCAGACCTGTATCGGCATCCTGAACGGGACATCCAACTATATCTTGACCAAAATGACGCAGGAGGGGCTTCCCTTTGACAAGGCGGTGGCTGAGGCGGTCCGGCTGGGTTTTGCAGAAGACCCGCCGACCCTGGATGTGGATGGCGCCGATGCGGCCCATAAACTGGCCATCATCATCTCCCTCGCGTTCGGTGCCCCGGTCTCGTTCAAGGATATCTACCGGGAGGGGATCGTGGCCGTGACCCCCGACGATATACGATTCGCGGACGAATTCGGGTACGGCATCAAGCTGCTGGCCATTGCCAAGGACCTGGGAGACCGGATCGAGGCACGTGTGCACGCGACCATGATCCCCAAGGATCATATCCTGGCCAATGTCAACGAGGCATTCAATGCCATCTACCTTGAAGGCGATTTTGTGGGGCCTAATCTCTACTATGGTCTGGGGGCAGGGAGGAGACCCACAGGGAGCGCAGTGGTTTCGGACATCATCGCCCTGGCACGGGAGATCCGTTGCGGAAACAGTGTCCGCGTGCCTCCCCTGGCCCATGTTCACGCACCTGTGAGAGATATCGTCATCCAGCCCATCCAACACCTGGTGACGCCTTATTATTTCAGGGTATCGGCCCTGGACAGACCCGGGGTCCTGTCGCGGATTGCCGGGATTCTGGCGGATCACCGGATCAGCATATCGTCTGTGATCCAGAAGGGGCGGGGACGCAAAGGCCCGGTAGCGATTGTCATGCTTACCCATGAGGCCCGGGAAAGCGCCGTGCAGAAGGCTATTTCGTTAATCGATGATTTGGACGTGGTGGCGGAGAAAACCGTGGTGATCCGCGTGGAAGGAAGCCAGCCATGACCCGCTGGCAGAAGACCGGCCCGAAATATGTTCTTTTGGTCGGAGACGGGATGGCCGACTATCCCCTCGCCGATCTGGATGGAAGAACGGCCCTCGAGGCCGCTCATACCCCCAATATGGATCGTATCGCGGCGTGCCGGGTAGGGCTCGTCAAGACCATCCCCACGGGATTATCCCCTGGGAGCGATGTGGCAAACCTCTCTCTCCTGGGGTATGATCCGACCCTGTGTGTTACCGGCCGGGCCCCTTTTGAAGCGGCCAGCATGGGGATCCCGTTAGGGGAGCGCGATGTCGCCTTCCGGATGAACCTGGTGACCCTCGACCACCGCTCTGAAAGGGAGATCGTGATGGTCAGCCACAGCTCAGGGGACATTCCCACGCCGGAGGGGAGGGCGATTGTGGAGACACTCCGAAGGGATCTTGTGCTTCCGGAGACAACCATTCATCCCGGCGTCGCCTACCGGCATCTTCTGGTCTGGGAGAACGGACCCCTTGCCGCAGAGACCATCCCGCCCCATGACGTCCTGGATCAGAACATGGCCTCCTATCTCGACCCTGAACGCAAGGACCCGGTGGTCGCGGTCATTCGACGATCATGGGACATTCTGAAGCAACATCCCGTTAATCTGGTGCGGAGGGGACGGGGTTTGAAAGAGGCCAATTCCATCTGGCTCTGGGGTCAGGGAAAGGCGCTCCGCATCCCCCGGTTCAGGGACAAATACGGTCTCGAAGGGGGCGTGATTTCGGCAGTGGACCTGCTGCGGGGGATCGGGGTCTATGCGGGGCTCACACCGATATCCGTGGAGGGGGCGACCGGCTATCTGGACACCAATTATGCGGGTAAGGCCCGGGAAGCGGTAACGGCCCTGCGTGATCTTGACTTCATGTTCGTCCATGTGGAGGCCCCTGACGAGGCCAGCCACAACGGCAATATCCGCGAAAAGCTCCAGGCCATCGAGGCCTTTGACCAAAAGGTGGTGGGGCCTGTGCTGAGCGGTCTGGAAGAGTTTCCGGATTACCGGGTGATGGTCGCCAGCGATCACTTCACCCCGATCTCCATCAAGACCCACGCGAGCGACCCTGCCCCCTTTGCATGGGCCGCCAAAGGAGAACTGGCCTCAGGGAAAAGGGGGGCGGCGTTTACAGAGGCGTCTGCAAAGGCGTCGGGACTCTATTTTGAAAAGGGATGCGACCTGATGCCCTCCTTTCTGGGGCGGGCATGATATGCGTGCGAATCCCTTGACAACGGCGATGATTTTGAAATAGTTTTTAAATTAAAAATTCGGAAAAGGAGATGCGAGGATGAAAATTCTGTTTTTCGGCCCGAACGGAAGCGGCAAGGGGACCCAGGGAGCTATTTTAAAGGACAAGTACGGCATTCCGCACATCGAGACAGGGGTTATTTTCAGGGACAACATCTCACGGGGTACCGAGCTGGGCAAGGAAGCCAAGGGATATATCGACAGGGGAGAGCTGGTCCCTGACAGCATCACCATCCCGATGATTCTCGACCGTCTCAAGGGAGATGACTGCAAGAACGGTTGGCTTTTAGACGGCTTTCCCAGGAATCTAACGCAGGCCCAGGAATTGGATAAGGCCCTCAAAAAAGAAGGGATTGCCCTGGATGTGGTCATCGACATGGTCCTCCCCCGCGAAGTCGCCAAGGGCCGGATAATGGGCAGGCGCCTCTGCGTTAATGACAATAACCATCCCAATAACGTCAATATCGAGGCCATAAAGCCCGATGGTGATAAATGCAGGATCTGCGGCGGGGATCTCAAGACGCGGTCGGACGACCAGGACGAGGCGGCCATTGATCAACGTCACAACATCTATTACGACACCGAGACCGGCACCATGGCCGGGTTGAATTATTTCAAGGAGCTCTCCGCAAACAACAACGGCATTCCCAGGATTATCGAACTAGATGGGAGACCCGGCGTTAAGGAGGTCTCCCAAGAGTTGTTGTCCAAACTTGGAGCATAACGCCTGAGACAAAGGGCCGGCCCCTGACCGACAGGGATGGGGCCGCTCTTGTCCTGTCAGCAACACCCGCTGGAGGTCACCCATGAAGACAAAGATAGGCGTGTTATCGGCAGGCGGCGACTGTGCCGGGATCAACAGTGCCATTCATTGGCTCGTTTATTCGGCTTTTGACAAGGATCTGGTCCCCTTGCGGGGGACCATGTTCAAGGTGTTGGGTATTCTGGACGGTTGGAGGGGCCTGATAGAGGTCAAGCCGGACAAAAAGGCCAGCCTCGGTCAGTGGACCATGGATCTTACCATGGATATCGTCCGTACCTGGGACAGGTATGGGGGTACCCGTCTCGGGACCAGCCGCATCAACCCTTTCGCCCCTGACGACGATAAGTCGGAACTCATTCTGGAAAACTGCAGCAAATTGGGTTTGGATGCCCTGGTGGTGATCGGAGGGCCAAACAGCCTTTCGGTGGCCTACAAGCTTTATAAAAAGGGCCTCAAGGTGATCGGGATTCCCAAGACCATCGACAGGGATCTGGCTGCTACAGAGTACACCCTCGGCTTTGATTCGGCCCTCAACACCATTACCCAGGACATTGACCGGCTGCGGATAACCGCCGGATCTCACAGCCGGATATTTGTAGTGGAATGCATGGGCAGACATGCGGGATGGCTGGCCCTGGAAGGAGGCGAGGCAACGGGCGCCGCCATTATTCTCATCCCTGAACACGATTTTGTCATGGAGCGGGTGATCGAACTTCTGGCCATGAGACGAAAGGCCGGCGAACGCTACAGCATCGTTCTGGTCTCCGAGGGGGCCAAACCGAGGGGGATGGAGCCGATTCTGGAAAGGCGGGGAAGGGATGGGTTCGGGCACTTTTACTTGGGCGGCGTCGGCGGGTTTATCGCAGAAGAGATACAGAAAAGCGAGATGGAGGTAAGATATGTGGCCCTCAGGCACCTCCAGCGGGGGGGCGTTCCCACTGCCTATGATCGGCGTATGGGCCGGAAATTCGGGGTCGCAGCGGTGGATATGATTGTGGGCGAGGACTTCGGCCGCATGGTCAGCATCAAGCAGGGCCAGGTGACCTCGGTGCCCCTCAAGAAGGCCCTGGACAAGCTCCACCTGGTGGATGTTGAAAAGTATTATAATACCAAAAATTACAAGACATTGAATCAGATTGTGTGACATACTGGATGCTGGATGCTGGATGCTGGATGATGCTGGTTGACCTGTAGCGGCGGGATTGACTGGTCAAACCCTGACCTGAGTTATTTGCTTAATTGACAGAATCCCTCAACTTTAGGCACTTTAGTTCACTTTAGTCATTTTAGGCACTTTCCTTTATTGAAATATCTTGCCCGGGTTGAGGATCCCTTTTGGATCGAAGGCCTCCTTGATGCGCCTCATGAGTCGGATGCCTCCTTCCGGAATCTCCATCCCCAGATAGGGGGCCTTTGTGATCCCTATGCCGTGCTCTCCGGTAATGGTCCCTCCCATGCGGATCACCTGACCGAACAGTTCTTTCACCACGATCCCGGCGGTTTTCACCTGGCCGGAGACGTCCCTATCCAGCATGATGTTGACATGAATATTGCCGTCGCCCGCATGGCCGAAGGCCGCGATGGGGAGGCCGTGCCTGGCGGTCAGGTCCTCCAGAAAGGCCCCTAACTCAGGCATCCGGCTTCTGGGAACAACAATATCTTCGCTGATCTTGTGGGGTTTCAGCCGGAAGAGGGCGGGGGATACGTTTCGCCGGGCCTCCCACAGCCTGTCCGCGGCTTCGGTTCCCGCGGCCGCCTCGAAGCGGATGGCCCCGCCCATACGGCACAGCTCCTCGATGATCTCCGCATCTCGTGTCACCCGCATCTCATCCCCATCCACCTCCATCAAGAGCATGGCTCCGGCCCCTTCGGGCATGTCGAGATCCGTCTCCTGTCTCACACAGTCGATGCAGATGCTGTCCAGAAACTCCAGGATGGCCGGGATGATCCGGTTCCGGATAATAGTAGAGACCGTTCGAACCGCGGCAGAGACATCCGGGAAGAAGGCGATCATGGTCTTTTTGCCCGCCGGCTTGGGGATGAGCCGGAGGGTGACGGCGGTGATGACTGCCAGGGTGCCTTCAGAACCGGTAATGAGACGGGTCAGGTCGTAGCCCGCCACCCCTTTCATGGTCTGGACGCCGGTATGGATGATCTCGCCGGTGGGAAGCGCCACCTCCAGGCCCAGGACATAGTCCCGGGTGACCCCGTATTTGACCGCCCGCAATCCGCCCGCGCATTCCGCCACATTGCCTCCGATGGTGGAGATCTTGAGGCTGGCCGGATCCGGAGGATAGAAGAGCCCCACCTTTTCAACTGCTGTCTGGAGATGGGCCGTAATGACCCCTGGCTCCACCCGCGCGACGAGATTGTCCTGATCAATGGCCAGGATGCGATCGAACCGTCCCATGGCCATGACGAGGCCGCCTTTCACCGGGACAGCGCCGCCGGTCATGCCGCTGCCTGCCCCCCTCGGGATCACCGGAAATCCGGATTCAGCCGCTACGGTCAAGATTCGGGAGATCTGCCGGCTGTTTCCGGGAAAGACCACTACATCAGGGGCGGACGCCAGCCTGGAGGCATCGGCCCCGTATTCGGCCAGGATTTCCCCGGCGGTCTTCACGTGAGCCGGGCCGACAATCTCTGCCAGCTCTTTGAGAATATCTGCGGGTATCATGGGGTGACCGGGAGGCGCGTCTTAAGGGCGTGTTCGATGGTCATCCGATCCATATATTTGAGATCCCCTCCCATGGGAATGCCCAAAGCGATCCGGGTAATGCTGATGTGGGGATATCTTTGGGACAAAAGAGCGGCCAAAAAGGATGCCGTGGCCTGGCCCGCTGTGGTGGGGTTGGTGGCCAAGATGATCTCCTCGATGCCTTCGGGTTCGAGTCTGCGCAGGAGATGGCCGATCTTCAGGTCTTCCGGGCCGACCCCGTCCAGAGGGGAGAGGACCCCGTTGAGCACATGGTATCTGCCCTTGAAGCTCCCCGAGGCCTCCAGGGCGAGCTGGTCTCCCGGTCCTTCCACCACGCAGATCGATCCGGTGGCGCGACGTTCGTCTCTGCAGAGGGCACAGGGATCGTCATCTGTCAGATTGTGGCAGGTGGAACAGAAGCGGATCTTTTCCTTGACCTCCAGAAGGCTTGCGGCCAGCCCTTGGGCCAGGTCCCGGTTGCTTCTCAGCACATGGAGCGCCACCCGTGTCGCCGACTTCTGGCCGATGCCGGGGAGCCTGGACAGCTGTTCGATCAGTTTTTCCAGTGATGGCGGATAGATGCCCATGAGAATAATTGAGAAATCCTCAATTGAGGGATCGACGAATTGGATGTAACAGCCGTTTCTCCCTACAATCCCAAATTCCTAAATTCCTAAATTATGCATTTACATGAGCCCGGGCATGCCGGGGATGTTCATTCCCTTGGTCAGTTTTCCCATCTCCTCGTTGGTCATGTCTCTTGCCCTGCTCAAGGCGTCATTCACGGCCGCGAGGATGAGGTCCTGCAGCATCTCCACATCATCCGGGTCCACTACCTCGGGGTCGATGGCAATGGAAAGTACCTCCTGCCTGCCGTTGGCCACAGCCGTAACCATTCCCCCGCCGGCTGACGCCTCCACGGTCCGTTGGTTCAACTCTTCTTGCAGTTCCGCCATTTTGCTCTGAAATTTCTGGGCCTGTTTCAGGAGTTGGCCCATGTTAGGCATTCCTTTCATCAACGGTTCCTCCTATATTATCTGTTTTGTCTGAATGCAGATTTTCTTCCATCATATGTCCGTCAAAGAGGTTCAGGACATCCTGAGCCGTCCTGGGGAGGGTGTCATCCTCCCTTTGCGGACCTTTGACGGCCTTCTTTTCGGGTGTTTGTTTTGGAGGGTGGGGGGATGAGCGGCCATGGGCGCTCAGGGTGATCTTCATCTCCCTGCCAAAAAATTCCCGGCAATGGGCCATGAGTTGGGTATACCGTTCCGGGTCGTCAAAGTAGCGTGAGGAAAAGGACTCTGTTTGCCCCTCAATTTCCAGGGCATCCGCGGTCAATTTCAATGGCCGCCAGTCTTTGAGAATGCTGTGTGCAGCCCTGCTCCGGGTCGCCATAAAAGCCAGAAACTCATCCCAGCCTCTCTGTGGACGCCCCCCCCCAGGGGGGCCCTTCCCCTGTTGAATAGGATCAGGGGGGGGTCTGTCAGGGGTTTCGAGCTTTTCAGACCGCCACCCTGCACCGGGATCTGAAAGCCGTTCAGGACCCGCCGGACCGGCGGTCTCGACGGCACTCGGTGCGGCCCCTGCCAGTCTTTGTTCCAGCGCGGCCATTCTCTTCAGGAGTGCTTCAAAAGAAAGGATATCGCCGAGGCTGCACAGTTTGACCATGGTGGTTTCCAAGACCAACCGGGGGTGAGAGGTGAATCTCAGGTCCTCCTCTCTGTTGATCAGAAAATTCAGGAGGAGATGGAGTTTTTCCTCCCCGGCCATTTCAGCCTGTTTCTTGATCTCGTCTTTATCGCCGTCGCTCACATCGATCAGGTCATTTTCAGGGGCTATCAGAAGAACCAGGAGATTCCTGAACTGCTGCATGAGGGCGCGATAGAATTCCTTAATATCATACCCGTAATTATATATTCTTTCCACGATATCGAGACACCGGTCCGGCGCCTTTTCAAGGATGGCCGCGGATGACTCCAGGATGATCTCCCGGTCAATGATCCCTAAAATGTCGGTGATATCCTTGTCCCGGACCGACTCGCCGCTGAATGAAATCACCTGATCCATCAGACTCTGGGCGTCCCGCATGCTCCCTTCGGCCTCTCGCGCGATGATGCCCAGACCTGAAACCGCGATATCAATCCCTTCATTCGATGCGATCTTTTTCAGGTGGGCGATGATGTCTGCCGCAGGGATCCGTTTAAAATCATATCTCTGGCACCGGGAAAGGATGGTGACGGGCACCTTGTGGGACTCGGTGGTGGCAAATATGAATTTCACATGGGGCGGCGGTTCTTCAAGGGTCTTGAGGAGGGCATTGAAGGCCGGAAGCGTCAGCATATGCACCTCATCGATGACATAGATCCGGTACTTGCTCGAGGACGGCATATACTTAATGCTTTCCCTGAGTTCCCTGATCTCGTCGATCCCCCGGTTGGATGCCCCGTCAATTTCCTGGACATCAACGGACGATCCGTTGGTGATTTCGATGCATGACCGGCACTGGTTGCAGGGGACCCCTGGTTCCCCCTGATTGCAATTGATGGCCTTGGCAAAAATCCGGGCGACCGAGGTCTTCCCCACACCCCTCGGTCCGCTGAAGAGATAGGCATGTGCCAGCCTCTCGGTCTTGATGGCATTCATCAGGGTCTGTGCAACATGTTCCTGACCAATGACGTCCTGAAACACCTGAGGACGCCATTTTCTGGCTAATACCTGGTAAGCCATGGTGTGGGGATTCTCCGGATTAAAGGGCCGCCCCCGCAGGAAACGGCCGGGTTACGGATGGCGAAGACATTCCTCGGATGGAGAGGGGATGGCAACAGCCATGGAAAAGGACAACTTTTTTGATGGCGGAGAGAGAGGGATTCGAACCCTCGGTACCGCTGTTGGCAGTACACGCGATTTCCAGTCGCGCTCCTTCGGCCAGCTCGGACATCTCTCCAATCTTCAGGCGTACTCAACTCTTTTAATAGGTCGTTTTTTAAAGAACTGTGGCGGAGAGGGTGGGATTCGAACCCACGTGCCCTGCTATTAACAAGGCAAATCGATTTCGAGTCGACCCCGTTACGACCACTTCGGTACCTCTCCGGAATTTATTGATATCAGATTCCCCGCCGGGCTTGGAAAAATCGTCGCATCAGCTCCTGACACGGTTCTCCCGTGATTCCGGACACAACCTCCAGTTTGTGATTGAGGCGGGCATCCCGGCTCAGGTCATACAGGGAACCTGCAGCGCCCGCTTTTGGGTCAAAGGCCCCGAACACAAGCCGGGCGATTCTCGCGTGGATGATCGCTCCCATGCACATGAAACACGGCTCGACAGTGACCGCGAGAATACATCCGTTGAGGCGGTAATTCCCCACCACGGCCCCTCCGTGCCTCAGCGCAAGGATCTCAGCGTGGGCCGTCGGATCTTTCAGGGCGATCGGCCGGTTATGGGCCCTGGCCAGAATCCTGCCGTCCGAACCGGCCAGCACAGCGCCCACAGGGACCTCCCCCTCTGAGAAGGCGCTTTCGGCCTCTTCAATGGCCAGTTTCATTAAATAATAAAGATCATCCGTCAATTTTCAATGCCTTTTACACTATTTCTCTCTTCTAAGTCAATATGATAAGGTGCCCGGAACAAAGATTTGTGGATTCAGGGGGTCAAAGATTCAAGGTTCAGAGGTTCGGATGTTCGGGAAAGGGGGCGGGAGCGGTAATCCGGCGGATCTCTCCGGAATTGCGCCGGACGTATTCATCAAGGGACGCTTTAACCGTCCTGACAAAGCAATAGAAGGTTTCGGTCTTCTCCCTTGTGGGATGCTTCAAGAGGTTCTTAAACATCTTTTCCCTCAGCCCTTTGGATATTTCTACCTGAACGCCCCGTCCGGAAAGACATCGATTGCAGATATTCCGTCGGCTCCTCCCTTGCAATGCCGGTTTCAGGCTTTCCTCCGCATGGAACCCTGCCCGGTTGAGTGCATCGATGATCCTCATTTTGACCTTGTGACTTCTGCCGCCGACGTAAATCCGTTCCTCCTGTCCACGGCAGCCGTGGATCGTTATGACCTTACGACACCTTTCCGCAATCCCGGCCCCAGGGAAGTCATCGAACCGGTCGCTTCTGATATGAAGCGCCCGGTTTCCCGACTTTTTTATTCCTTTGAATGCTGCGAAGGCGTGGTGATCCGCAGCGACCGCATCGGCGATATCCGCGGTGCCGGGCTCGATGCCCCCGCCGTGCGGGGCGATAACGGCGATTGAGGAGGAACCTTCCCGGGCCGATATCACGTAGTCAGCGCCTTCGGATTCATGCTGAGCCAGTTCCTTGTAGCTTTCGTATCCGGCCATGCCCTGAGGCGGCCAAACGGCCGCAACCAAAAAGGTATTGGTGTAAATCCCGGAAATTTTCCGGACGCCCGTGGGGGTCTCTGCCCAAGAGCTGCAATAAAATGCGGTCGTATGGTTCGGCGGCCGCCCCCGGGCTCCGGATAATGTTTACGAAAAGGCAGCAAGGACATACCGTCCCATGAAAGCCTGTACTTGGGGTTGGAACAGACTGTATTGTAAAGCCCTGCTGCCGTCCCCAGGAGCTGTATTCGGTTTTTGTCCCGCCTCCTGGGCGGGAGGCAGAGACCCCCACGGGCAAAGTTCTTCGCTCGTTGCAGAGAAGTTACAGATAAAGCGTCTAAGTCCCAGAAGGCCTTTGATTCCCGCTGCCGGGCCTGGGCAAAGGATAGCCTGGTGCCGGGGCCGAGAATCCACTGATCTTATCACCATTGAGAATAAATGGATAGGGACTTGTGCATGGAAACGGATCTGATTATAATCAGCTGACTGGACAGCAGATGTGGGGTTTCCGGACGCGGCATCCCCTCAGCCAAAAGCGGCATTGGGCAAAACCCATTTACCGGGCCTATCCGGGATCTTAACCGATAGGGGCGCCAACTTCCACGCCCTGTTGTCCCGCAAGGCGGGATTACAGATACAGCGTCTCATCCGGACATTTGATAGTCAATTCTTCTGAGGTTTGACCCATGGACAACGCCTTTTCGTCGGTGATTATAGAAAGCATGAGCGACGGGGTCCTGGTCCTTGATTTCCAGGGACATATCAGCCATATCAATCCCGCTGGTCTGGATCTCCTGGGTTTCGGCGCCGAAGACATCCAGGAACGTACCTATGCGCAGCTCTTCATGGACCAGGCCGAGAATGACGGGTTTAATGATATCCTGATTCGGGGCATTCAGGAGCGGGAGACCCGGCTGTACCGGGAGGTCCCCTTCAGGAGGCGGGACGGCCGGTTGCTCGACCTTGCTGTGACCACATCGTTTCTGCGCCTCGAATCCGGCAGATGGGAGACCCCGGGCATCGTGGTGGTATTTAAGGACATCACCCAATTCAAGGCATTGGATCGTGCGCGGCGCAGGGTCCTGGACCATCTGTCCCATGAGTTGAGGACCCCGCTCTCCATTGTCTCCAGCTCTTTGAGGAGTCTGGAAACCCCCGAGAACCAGAGAATTCTGGACCGGATCCGGCGGAATCTGAAGCGGCTTCAGGATATTCAGATGGATGTGGAGGACATCGTCAGAACAGAGGCACCGGATCAGGAAGACGGGCACAGGACCTGTGTGGAACAGACCGTTGATCTCCTCCAAGCCCTGGCAGAAGGAACCCCGGGGCATGCGGAGGCCCTTAATGCCGTCGAAGAAATTATTGAAGTCCACCTACCTCACAGGGACATCGATCTGCAGGCGTCGAGATTAAAGCCGGTTATTGAACGGGCGGCGGCCATGGTCCCGGCTCTCTCATCCCATAGGCATGTCCGGATGAACATCGAAATCAGGGAGGATCCCTATGCGCTGATGAATGTATCGGCAGTGGAGAAAGGCCTGATGACCCTGACCAAGAATGCCATTGAAAACACCCCTGACGGCGGAACCGTCACCATTTCCCTCGGGGCCTTACCCGACGGGGTTGAACTTGTGGTCCGGGATACCGGGGTCGGGATCACCGAGGAAAGTCAAAAGCAGATCTTTGGCGGCTTCTACCATGCCAGGGAGACGGATTACTATTCCACCAGAAGACCTTTTGACTTTGATGCAGGGGGGAAAGGCCTCGAACTCCTGAAACTCGGGATGTTCGCAGATGCGTACCGTTTCCATGTGGCGTGCGAGAGTTCCCGGTGCGTCCATCTATCGGGTGAAGATGCAACCTGCCCGGGGACCATATCCCAATGCCCTCATGTGGAGGACGACGCCGGGTGCGCAAGCGCCGGGGGCACCACATTTTCCCTCGTCTTTCCGATTGCCACGGATCCCGATCAAGTTTGAGGACCCCCTGGCGTGGGGATAGAATATTCGTTTTCAGTATCCGGTTTCACGTTCTCACGAGGCGCTGGTGGATATCTTCTTAAGGACAACGCTGCCGCTTTTCCTCCTCATCGGTCTCGGTTTCTTCTCCAGAAAAGCCGATCTGATGAAACAGGGGGATGAACGGACACTGAGTGCTTATGTCTACTTCTTTGCGCTTCCTTCCCTCTTCTTTATCAACCTGGCGGAAACCCGTTTTGACCGAATTATTGCCACCTTTGTAGGGGCCGGCATTATCCCCGTCCTCGTCATTTTCTCGCTGCTCACCCTCCTCTATTTTATCTTCCGCTTTTCAAAAGACACCTATTTTCTCCTTGTGCTGGGGTCTGTTTTCGGCTCCCATGCTTTTTTCGGTGTCCCCTTTGTCATGTTCGCCCTTCCAACAGCCCAGGGGGAGCAGCTGGCCACCCTTTCTTCCGGCACCATATCAATTGTCAGCGTTGTTATCTCGATTTCCGTGCTTGAACTGCATCAACTTTCCCGTGAAAAAAGACCATCGGTACTTGAGGCCGTCCGACATGTCGCCCGCCGTCTCACCAGGAATCCCCTTGTGATTTCAATTTTTTCGGGAGCGATTTTCTCTTATCTGAAGGTCCCCATTCCGGTTGCCGTCAGTAAACCCATCCATATGCTCGGGGGCACCACGGCAACCGTGGCGATTTTCATGCTCGGCGTCTTTTTTTACGGCCGTCAATACAAACAGCTCACTCAGGCCCTTGGGGTGTCTCTTCTGCGTATGATTGTCCTGCCGCTGATTGCGTTTGGGACCGTAAGGCTGCTGGGCCTTGAAACTCCGGAATCATCGGTGGTGGTCTTGATGAATGCCATGCCGATGGCCGTATCCATGGTCATTCTAAGTGAACGCTACCGGTTCCATCAGGAGCTGATCGCCTCGATTGTCCTGATCTCCTCTGTCCTGGCAGGCTTCTATCTCAATGGCTGGCTGGCGGTGCTGGGCCTTGAGTGATCCTTACCTTGTGTGATAGGGCGGGAAATGGCGGATGAAAACCACCTTGCCCGCTGCCCGTCGGTCACTCCATCGGCAAGGTTAGTACCTGGTCTTCTGTCATGAAAAACAAGAAAATGTGGCCATCCTTCCCCTGCACGCTTAGCCTTTTGTCATTCCGGCACGATTCCAGCCGGAATCCAGAAATACGGGGGACTGGATTCCGGCTGAGGGCATGCCGGAATGACGGGACAGCACACAGCCGTTTTGCCTGCGGTTATCAGTTTTAGTTTTAGATGAGAAGGGCTACCGGTGAAATTTTGGGTTGACAACCTTCGTCATCTGGGATATAGAAAAAATCCAGGAGAAAAAGAATGCGCGTCATGCACACACTAAAGAACTTTTTTTATTATTATTTTAGCCGGAGGGCCGGAATGCCTTAGTGTGTGTTTTCGCAAAAAATCATATGAAAAAAGGCGGAGCACATGCTCCGCCTTTTTTTTGACGGAAAAAAAATCCTGTTCACAGGAGTGAATGATGAGAAACAATTTGCCTCAGAGCATGATTTCCGATAATGAGGACGCTGCCCGGAAAGACCTGGGCCTCAACGAAAGGCTCGGGCTGATCAGTTTGATTGACGAAGGGATGCGAATGAAATCCGCTGAATCGCCCATTGTGGCGGACCTCTTCAACAATCTCTGGGACCTCGTCAATAAGACCGTTTCCGGGAGCAGGATCAACCGGCTCAAACCCGAAGATTCCAAGAATGGCTTTCGGGTGATCGAGGTCAATGCAGAGACCGGCGAAAATCTGGGTCGGCTGAACATGGTCTATCTTCGGAAACCGGTTCCCTGTTATTATCTGGTCTATGTCGAGGTGGGGGCGCCGTTCAGAAGAAAGGGTTTAGGCACACAGATACTGAAGCACTTCAAGAAGTTTCTGATCAGAAGGTCAGCGGTCGGGATCCTGGACAACATCATCCCCGAGGAAGACCCCACATATGATATTTACCTGAAACAATCGTGGAGACCGGCGGAAAGTATCATCGGGAACTCTGCCCTGGCAGACCGGCACTACTACATGATCTTTACGCCCCCGGGTCTGGAAGGAAAGGACCTGAAAGGACCGGTCCTGAAGCTGCTGCACCACCTGCGCCGAAAACAGACCTTTATCGACATGCGGGATAACCAGATCATGGTCCAACGCACCATCGAAGAATTCAAGGGCCTCCATTCGGCTTTGATGACCTATTTTGGAGACGAACTCAAGAGAGGGGAATCCACGCCCCTGATGCGGTTCATGTTCACCCGTTTCATAACCAAGTTCATCGCCTTCAGACGACGCATCGAGTCCCTGATCGGATATACCGGGGGCGATTCCCTGGAACAGATCACCCTGGCGCCTGAAGTCGCCCGAATGCAGGCACAGTCCTATGCGCCCTACGATCTGGGAAACGGTCCCAATCTTGTAGATGGGGATATGAAACTGTGGAACCGTCTTCCGGAGACCCTGAAAAGACATCCCGCGCGTTTCATCGAGGGGCTCCCCAATTACGAGAGACCCAGCTTTACAACCTGGCTGGAGGAGCAGAGAAACGCCTGCAATCATGTGTTGACTATCGGCAACCTCATGGATCTCGGGTTTGATCCCACCCGATTGAAGGAAATCGATGTTGACGGTCAACCATGCATCTTCGAACGAATTCAGGCAAAACAGCTCCCGGATCTGAAAAAAAAGGAGACGCTGTTGACAGAGATGGACGGGAAGATGCGCGGCCGGCGGATCCAGAATACTAGCTTCAATGTGAATCTTCCGCTGCTGACCATCCGGGACAGGGGGAATGCCTATGTCCTGCGTCGCAAGATCGCCGGAATTCACTGGGAGGAGGCGGTGGAACAGATCCAGGGGTCTCCCCGGTTGAGGACCCTGGATGCCTCTCTGAAGCTGCACCGGATGATTGCCGGCACTGTGAAGGAGGCCCGCCGGGCCGTGTCTGAGGAATTGAAGGTGGCAGAGGAGGTCCTGAATGACCTCCTGGCCTGCTTTGTTTCTTGGGACATCAAGACGAACCAGCCGCGGATCATGGTTGATTTCACTGACTCTTATCTGGCATCGATCTGGATGGCATAAATCAAGGATCTGCTGGGTGTGGCTGTTGCACCACGGGATATCCGGGTGCATCCGGCCACCCTGTGCCTGACAGGGATCGGATTTTTACAGAAGGCCATTTGATAGAGGATCGGATGTGCGGACCCAAGGGCTTTCAGCCGGTTGAGTTTGGCCCCGCTCTACCCAACTTACCGGTTTGGGATAGGACGCGGAGCCTCCCGAAAATGCGTTCCCACGCAGAGCGTGGGAACGAAGGTATCCAGTATCAAACATCCAGCATCAATCCAGGACAAACTCTTTCTCCTTGAGCTTGGCATGGGCAGCGGCCAGCCTGGCAATGGGGACCCTGGGGGGGGAGCAGGAGACATAACTCATGTGGATGTGATGACAGAACCGGATGGATTCCGGATGGCCCCCCTGTTCGCCGCAGATCCCGACCTTCAGATCGGGCCGTGTCTTGCGGGCCCATTCCATGGTGATCCTCATGAGCCTGCCCACGCCCTTGATATCCAGAACATCAAAGGGATTGTGCTGCAAGATCCCCCGTTCCTCATACAGGGGGAGGAACTTGTTTTCAGCATCTTCCCTGGAAAAAGAAAAGGTCGCCTGGGTCAGGTCGTTTGTCCCGAAAGAGATGAATTCAGCCAGTTCGGCGATCCTGCCTGCCCGCATGCAGGCCCTGACCACCTCCACCATGGTCCCGAATTTATAGGGGATCTTGATCCTGTATTTTTTCTCTACGTCGCTGTTAATCTGCGTCACGTAGCGGTGGACCCATTTCAACTCCTCCAATGTGCATACCTGCGGGATCATGATTTCCGGGGAGACCCGCCCCCCTTCCTGGATATGCTCGGCCGCGGCCTCGAGTATGGCCCTTATCTGCATGGCGTAAATCTCCGGATAGGTGATCCCGAGCCTCACCCCCCGATGACCCAGCATCGGATTGATCTCTGCCAAGGACCTCACCTTTTTGAGCATAATCTCTTTGGACTCGATCATGGGACCGGCCAGATGCCTGGCCTTGAGTTCTTCCAGTCCCTTAAGGATCACGTCCAGATTGGCTGCATAGCGGTCATTCAGCTCCGGATCCAACATCTTCAGGGTATCCGGCAGAAAGGTCATCCCGTCCACGGTCTGCTTCAACTCCCCAAGTTTATCGATCTCGTCTGACAGCTCTTCCGCAGAGGGGAGAAATTCGTGGATGGGAGGATCCAGAAGACGGATGGTGACGGGGTCGCCGTCCATGAGCCGGAAGATCTCCTTGAAATCCTCTTTCTGGAACGGGAGGAGGCGGTCCAGAGCGGCCTCTCTGTCTTTGGTGCTCTCTGCCAGGATCATCTGCTGGACCACAGGCAGCCTTTCCGGCTGATTGAACATCCTTTCCGTCCTGCAGAGCCCGATTCCCACAGCCCCGTATTTCTTGGCCTTGGAGACCGCCTCCGGGGTGTCTGCATTGGCCATCACCTGGAGTTCGCTGATTTCATCCGCCCATTCCAGCAGGACCAGGAGGTCTTCAACAAATTCCGGTTCGATGGTCGGCACCTTGTCCAGGTAGACGTTGCCGGTGGTCCCGTCAATGGTGATCATATCTCCTTCCCTGAGGGTTACCCCGGAGATGACCGCCTCTTTGCTGAGATCGTTGATGACAATGGCCTCGCATCCGGAGACGCACGGCTTTCCCATGCTTCTCGCCACCACGGCCGCGTGGGATGTCTTGCCTCCCCTGCTGGTGAGGATCCCCTGGGCGGCAAAGAATCCGTGAATATCATCGGGCTTGGTCTCCTCCCTTACGAGAATGACCTTTTCACCCAGTTTTGCCTTGCTTTCGGCCCTGTCCGCGTCAAAGACCATCTTGCCGGATGCGGCCCCCGGGGACGCCGGAAGACCCTGGGCCAAGACCTCGGCCTTGGCGTCCGGATCCAGTCGGGGATGGAGGAGCTGCTCCAGCATGTCCGGTTGGATCCTCAGGAGGGCCTCCACTTCAGAGATGAGGCCTTCGTTTACCATATCTACGGAGGTCTTGATAAAGGCCGCGACGTTCATCTTGGCGTTCCGGGTCTGCAGACAATAGAGCTTCCCTTTTTCAATGGTGAACTCGATATCCTGGACCTCGCGGTAATGATCCTCCAATGTGTGCCGCAGCTTCTCCAATTCCGGATAGACATTCGGCATGTCTCTTCTGAGTTCGCGGATGGGTTTGGGCGTGCGAATGCCGGCCACCACGTCCTCGCCCTGGGCATTGATCATGTACTCTCCGAAAAAGCGGTTCTCGCCCGTGGCCGGATCTCTGGTAAAGGCCACGCCGGTGGCGCTGTCATTTCCCATATTCCCGTAGACCATGGTGCAGATATTGACGGCAGTCCCGTTCGCCATTTCCTTGGTGATCTTGAATTCCTTCCGGTAATCCACCGCCCGTTTTCCCATCCACGATTTGAAGACCGATTCCACCGCCAGGTTCAGCTGCGTGTAGGGGTCCTGGGGAAAGGGGGTGCCTGTTTTTTCCTTGAAAAGGTCCAGGAATCTGGTACATGCCTTCTTGAGGGATCCGGCATCCAGTTGGACGTCTTCCCGGACGCCTTGTTCCTTCTTCAACTCATTGAAGATCTGGTTGAAGTCTTCATCCTTCATGTGGAACGTCACGGTGCCGAAGAGCTGTATCAGCCTTCGATAGAGGTCATAGACGAATCGCTCATCTTTGGTTAAACGGATAAAACCAGCCACCGTCTCGTCGTTGAGCCCGAGGTTTAAGATGGTGTCCATCATACCGGGCATGGACATGGCGGCCCCGGACCTGACCGATACCAGCAGGGGGTTTGCGGGATCGCCGAACCCTTTTCCGGTTTCTTTGTCCAAGCGGGTCATGGCGTCCTGTATCTGTTTGGCGACTTCGGGGTGAAGCCCTTCTTTACCCTTCTTTTGATCCAGATAGGCGAGACAGGCCTCAGTGGTAATCACAAAGCCCGGCGGCACCGGGAGTCCGATCTGCGTCATTTCGCATAGATTGGCGCCTTTTCCGCCAAGAAGTTTCTTGTTCTTGCCGTCGCCTTCAGTAAATGAGTATACATATTTTATAGGTTCCATTTACGCCCCTCCTTTTTTGTTTCTGATTCTCACATACTCAAACAGGTAGGCGAAGCCAAACAGGGCCACACCCAACCCGAGGACTTTTGTTGCCGACATACTCTCGAAGAACAGGCGGGAGATGACAAATGCGAATATGCCGGAAAGAATCAAGCGGATCACCACGATTCGAATTTTTTTCATTGAATGATACCTCATAAATCCGTGTGTGTCAGGAGTCGGCCATGACGTCACACAAACGCCCACGATCTATGTCGAGGGCTTCTTGAAAGGGAGGATCGTCCCTGGTTTATTCGATTCCTTTTTTGCGCCGGATTTCTCAGGCGGCGCTTTCTCCCTGGTGGGGGTTTTCTTGACCAGTTCCAACCGCATCGGCACTCCGCCCATGGTGAATGTCTCGCCCTCGATATACGAGGATCTGAGTATCCATGTGACGGGTTGGGCCGGGACACTAAGGAGCAACAGGGTAATGTGATACCAGTCTCTCTTGATATCCGGCTCGATATGCTCTACCCGTGCATAAACGGTTGGTTGTTCCTGACGGTAAATCAGGACAACATCTCCTTCAGTTGCCATAGGATCTCTTTTTCCAAGGATGGTGAATCTTGTAGGAGCCCAGGGTTTTTACTCGCTGTCCTTCAGAACAGCGCCCGGATCGGTCCGCAGCTTCTCCAGTTTTGATTCAAAGCCGCTCCCCAGGTCCACCCCCATTTGCTGCGCACGTTTTTTGGCCTGGAGTCCGATGTTCCTACTGTCCTTATAGAAACTGTCGCTGAGGCGGGACCCAGGATCGTAGCTGTCCAAACGATCCCTCTCGGACTGGTGATAGGCGACCCTGGAAATTAAACGATCCAGCTTACGACTGCCGCAGGTCGGACAGGCAAGTTCCTCTTCATCGACCGCGCTCATGATCAGCGTCTGAAACTCACTCTTGCAGCGTCCGCAAGCATATTCATAGATCGGCATGGCCGGTTTCCTCCGTCAATGGAATTTATTCGTCCCCAGGGGGTATGCCTGATTTATAACAGATATGTCGGAGTTAGACAATCCTTCTTGTTTATTCCTGGAATTCCGATATAAGGATTGAACGAGAAACTGGGTTATCAAGAGAAAGCCCCGCTACTTTGTCAGGGATTCTGAGTTATGGTCTGAGCCGTGTATTTGGCATAGACCTGTTCTCGGGTGATATTGAGTTCCTTTGC
>JAIPDI010000023.1 GCA_021737785.1 Deltaproteobacteria bacterium | reverse complement strand
CATGAATATCTTTCGACGCTCTATCCCCCGGATCATGATGTGGTGCAAGACACCGGGCGCGTCCAAACGAGATTGTCTTGGCATATTTGATTATAAACACAAAACTCAGCAGTATGAAACTTACTTTCTTACCAGCGTTATCCCCATTATCCTCGGTCTGAAGCAGGCGTTGCCCGATTCATTAATTTAGCCACTATTTCAATTAGATATTCGGATTTTCGTTGTCAATCCTATTCCGGCGTAGCGTTCAGTTGGACCATTGCCTCGAATATGGGAAGCCTTTGCCCTGTAAACTCTCCAACCCACTTGTCGTAAATCTCAAATATCTTTTTCGACCGGCACAGATCAGAGATGGCGCGATCAGCTGCGAGGCGAAAATCCGCATCATTTCGTCTTACGGCAAACGCAAAGGGTTCGAAGGAAAAGACATTAGGACCAATCGCAAATTTCATCCCGTCTTGAGCCGTTGAGACAATGCCGATCAGTACGATCTGGTCGGCGGCATATGCATCAACTTTTTTCTTTCGCAGGGCGTCAACACCACCCTTTGCTGAATCGAAAAAGACAATTTCTGCTTTTGTAGAGGTTTCCTGAAGGAGCCCCTTTAAAGCAACAGCGGTCGTTGTGTCTTTCACGACGCCGATTTTCTTTCCGCCAAAACCAGAAGAATCTTGATTCTCGTTATCTCGTAAGGTCATTAGTGAGGCGCCGGTGACAAATGTCAGTTGCGTGAAATCAACCAATTCACTGCGGGAAAGCGTTTTCGTCGTCGCACCGCACAATATGTCAATCTTATTGTCGACCAAGGCGTTAAACCTGTTTTCAGCGGTTATGGGAACATATTGCACCTTTACTTTTGCGCCGATCTTCTTTTCAACCTCTTTTATGACAGATTGGGCCAGTTCGATTGAATAACCATTCGGTTTGCCGTCTTTGTCTGAAAAGGACATGGGCGGTTCGGATGTGCGAAAGCCGATTCTGATTTGACCGGTTTTTTTAATCTGCCCAAGCGTTCCCGTGAACTCTTCGGCTGCCAGCGGACTTGCAAAAAGAACGATTAATAAAATAATTCCCAGTTTACCTCTCATAATAGTTCTCTCCTCCATAATAGTGCGTGAGATAAGGTGATAACATAATGCTTTTTCTGGAAAAACCCTATTGAAATTACGCGGTCAAGTCAACATAAAAGTGACGCTCTGAACAACCCGCCTATCGAGGATCATGGGTTTGGGGAAGCTGGTAACAAAGTAAGATGGTTAGTCGAGCAATCGGTATCCGTTCTCATGCGCAATCGCCTCCCCCCTTTCCACAGAGAAACCCACGGCTGGTGGACTCAGTTTCAGCCGCCTCGCCAGTTCTCGAAGGGACATGCCTAACTCGCTGACAGCCCAAAAACAGCATAAACTCCTTGCCTTGACCCTTCGCTGCTGCTTGCCCCTGCACAGGATCTCTCGCGGTTCCATTCCATAGATTTTCGCCACCCTTTCAATAATTCCATCCAGGTCAACACCGTGGCGCCTGAGTTCGTAATGCCGGTCATATGTTTCCGCCGCCTGCTTGAGCACTGACTCTACAAACTTTGAATCACCCAGAATTCGCTCGTCACTCATCACATGATCTTGTCCCTGACGTCTCAGTTCCTTAACCTCAGACCACCCACCGGCACTGCGAACCAATCCCCCACCTGTCAGGTCCTCGCGCCGGCCCTGGGTGATGCCGACACCCGCGTACTCGACATACGCCTTCCTGGCGCCTTTTGCTGTTCTGCCAAAATAGCCAAGAATATAGCCCACATCCTGCCAGGGCCTCTTCCTCTTGCCCATGACTGCGCTGTGTCCGCAATAGGGGTAGCTATTCAATCCCTTGAGATCCTCAACAATGCCTGCGCGAACCGGGTTAAGGTGAATATCCTTTTGTCAAAGATATTTATTTTTCTCTTGACAGGAGATTATAAAATGTGCCCATTTTCACGACAAAGCGTCTACCATACGTTGTCACGTTAGTCAGGATGTCCCATAGATTCTCCTGCCCGTATCTGTCACCCTTATCCATTGGTGCGCTTTGGCGTTATCACCTAAGGCAGGAGCCGGATGAGGCAATTCCTTAAGTCTGGATCTGAGCGGGGGGTGCCGGGTAACCGACATTCCTACCGCGACCATGATCCGCGTTGTTTTTTTGGAGATCAAAGAAAGCCTCCTACATATTCACATAGGAGGTGATTTTCATTGCCCACTTTTTCAATCATGCAAAGCAGGTGAAATCCGGATGAGCTTTATTTATTGAGAATGCTGCTTATCACTTTATCCGTAAGTTCCATTTCATCAAGAATGGATTTCAATTTCCTTTTTGTACTAAACGTAGTGTACATATCCGTAGGAAGCTTTGTGATCGTATTCAAAACCTTTGCTGCAACACTGGAGCCAAGTAATATGGGAAGCCATTCTTGCGGCGCATATGCAATAGGAATCACCGGGATATCACTCCATGAGAGACTCTTCCAAAATTTTTCATAAATATCCTTTGCTATATCGAGGTAGTCTAATTCTTCCATTATTGCTCCCGAAAGATTCTCAAAGCTCTTCTTGAAGGATTCGAAATGGCATTTGAATGTATCTTTATCACTATCCGATTGCCACGTGTCGATATAAGAAGCCAGCGCCGATTTGAATTCCTTTAATTCGGTCATCAACTTCGTGTTTGAATCCTGACTCGCACTTTCCTCAAGTATTTCCTTCAGAATGTCCTTGGGCGCTCTTATTTTCCTCTTTTTTGTCTGCAGAAGAGCCAAGAGACCCAACAAACTCAATGATGGACACAACCCACCGAAACACAGACTCTTTTTGTCTATTTTGATTGAATTCCCGGGGGAAATGTAGTTTATGACGGGCAGAGTCAACCGCAATCCTTCCAGATAAAGTAACCCCCTGTCATGCGCCGGAAGAAAGTATTGAGAATTTGCATATGAAGAAAAAAGCTCATTTCTGGCCTTGCTGAAATATGCATGGAGGAGGTTATTCATACTGTTTTCATTAATGTTTTCAATTTCCAGCAGTTTCTTTAAAAGATCCTTCAATGGGTTCCGCTGCAGCATGAAGACATGACCCCATGGAAAAGGTTTTTCTTTGTCTTTTTCAGAAATCTTTCTCAAGCCGCCGAGGTCATTTACCTCGCCGGGTTTTGAATACTCCTGAAATAAGGAAATATAATCGACTTTGACTTTGGGCGGGAGCACCCGTTTTTTTCGTTGCATGAGGATATGGTGACGGAGCACGTCCTCGCTCGATCCCATTAAGCAACTCAGATCCCAAGCCATCTTTTCCGCCGCTTTAAGAAATCCTTCTTCAAGATTTCTTTCCCGATAATCAAACGTTCTGATGGAATCGTTATATGTATCGTACCCGAGAACATTTTCAAGCTTCTTTTTGATTTTATTAGATTTCTTCCTGACTCGCTTCAACTCTGTTTCAGGATCCGTAAGGGTGATCTCATCCGAAAGAATAAACGCGCCAAGGAGGCGGATCACATTCTTGTTTGCCAGAGGGTCTTTTAATGCAATGCCGCTCCCAACGGTTTCTTCCAGGTCCTGGAAACCGGTGTGGTCTATCATGACGGAAAGTTTTGAGGGCTGGGGGTTAATGGAGCCAGACTTTGTTTCTCCTGAATTTTGTGTCGGTGTTCCCTTTGTCATTGTCATTTTCTCTTCCAAATGTTTATACGTTAACTGCAAAGCATGCGCTCCAATGACCTTTGTTGAATTCTTTCAGCGTGGGTTCCTCATTTTCACAGATATCCTTTTTGGTGTTACAATAGGCATAATAGGGACAACCCAGTAAAGGTTTCTTTTCCATGTCGGAAAAAAGGGACGGTTTCGAGCGTCGAGCCCGTTCTTGCTCGGGATCGGTGGTGAGAAGTGAGGATATGAGCGTTTTTGTATAAGGATGGGCAGGGTGATCATACACTTTTTCGGAAGGGCCGCATTCAACCACGTTTCCCCGATACATCACAAGAAGATAGGAACTCATAATACTGACGATTTCCAGATCATGAGAGATCATCACCAGGGCCATCCCCTGCTTCTGTCTGTTTCTGAACAAGCCCAGTATCCGTGATCGGATATGGGGATCCACGGCGCTTACCGGTTCATCCGCAAAAAGAAGCGCGGGGTTCAATAGCAGCGCTTTTGCGATGGCGGCGCGTTGTTTCTGTCCATGGCTCAGTTCCCCTGGAAATCGGTTCAGCAAACGGGGTTCAAGGTCAAGTTGCGCTATGAGGTCGGCCGTTGCCCTTTCAATGCTCATCCTGTCCGGGTAAGACTGATGCAGTTTTACGGGCTCCAGCAGAATGTCCCTGATGCGCATTTTCGGGTTCAGGCTCGCATCGGGATTTTGAAACAACATCTGCATCCGTGCCCGGTATTTCTTCAGGGCGCCGTATTTCATACGGGTCAAATCGATTCCCTCAAAGGTGACGGTGCCGTTTTGAAGAGGGATGAGGCGGGTTGCGGCCTTCATGGCCGTGGTCTTCCCGGCACCACTTTCGCCGACGATCCCGATGCATTGGCCCGGAAGAACATCAAAAGAGAGATGATTTACGGCATTCTTGTTCTTCGATTTGAAGAACAGGCTCCGGAGCGTTAGATCGGATTCGTAGCGCACCGACAGATCCCGGACGGTTATTAAAGGGGCCGCATGTCCGGACAAGGACCACACTTGGTTGCCTGATGGGTCCGGCCTTGGGAGGGGAGGCTTTTCCTTCATAAGGCATCTCACGCAACTCCCGTTCGACGTCCGGATCGGTTCCGGCACTCTCTCACCGCAGACCTTTTCCGCATAACCGCATCTGTTCATAAACGGACAACACGCTCCGGACTTGCTCGTTTCGGGTCGATGGGCCACGGGTTTGTCGTCCACCCGGTAAAGTGAGGTTAAAAGGTCGGCCGTGTAGGGGTGGAGTGGTTGCCTCAGCACATGTTCCACATTCCCGGCTTCCATGACCAGGCCTGAAAGAAGCACTGTCATGAAATCGGCGATTCTGGCGGCCACGGTCATGTCATGGGTGATTACGAGCGCGCCCATTCCCCGCTCGTCGCAAACGGATCGGATCAAATCCAATACCTTTACCTGATTGGTTCGGTCAACCGCCGTTGTAGGTTCATCCGCAACAAGCAGATCCGGCTCGTTGAGCAGGGCCATGGCCACCAGGGCTCTTTGCCGCATGCCCCCGGAGAGCTGGTACGGATAGGCTTTAAGAATGAAATCGGGATCGGGAAAGTGAAGCAAGGAAAGGAGCATGTGAAAACGGTCCACGGCTTTTTCAGGGGAAAGCTCTCCTCTTGCGGCGATGTCAACGGCCTGCCTGCGTATGGAAAGAAAAGGGTTAAGAGTGGAATAAGCGGATTGTGGGATAAAGGTGATCCTCCTGCCCATGATGTCTCCACGTTCTTTGTCGGACATGGTGAGAATGTCATTTTCCTGAAAGAAAACCCCGCCTTCCGTTTTCACACCGGGAATTTGAAAGGCGAGAAGACCTAGGACGGCCAGGGCGGTTGTTGTTTTTCCACTTCCGCTCTGCCCAACGAGAGCCGTTATTTCTCCTTTTTTAACTTCAAGAGACACGTCCCTCAGGAGGAAGGTATGAATAGACTCTTTTTCAATGCTTACGGCAAGGTTTTTGATGGATAGGAGATCAGGCATCGGAAGTGACGATGAAATTCAGCAGTTTCGGCAGGTTAACACGGATAATTTCGCTCATCCGGGCGTTTAAAAAGGTTTCCCGTCGTCTGTTAAAATCATCATTGTCGGGCATCTTTATTACCCGGTCGATTTTCAATGCAAAACCGTTAAGAAGAGCTTTCTTTATGTCCGATCCCTTTTTTTCATCAATGCCAAGATCCCAGACGAGCTTTTTGATCTGCTCCTCGGTTTGGCTGTAAAAACCGTTCAATCGGTTTTCCATCTGCGATTGTACATCGTTGGATCCTTTTTGTTCCCTTGCCTTTAAGACGATTTCAGTTATCGCTTTGATATCGGGTTCTTTAGTTTTTACAGTCGGTTGTTTTTCAGTTTTCTCGTTTAACGCCGCGGCAAAATGCTCTGCCTGTTTTTCAGCCAGCGCCAGCGCATCAATGACTCCCACGAACAATCTTGTTGTTACTTTTTTTACAAGATCTTTTCTTATTTCAGAAAACCGGGCCTCCGGAAAATCCATCATTGCCATGGTGTCTTTGATATACTTATCCACGGTATCAAATAGATCTCCCAGAAAGCGCCGTCTCAGATCGTCATCGGGGTGTTTCACATCACCAGTCTTTTTACAAAGAATTTCATGCATGATGGAGACAAACTCCATTCGATTCGTGTTTCGCTCCATGTGATTTTTGTTGTCATAGAGCAAATAATCGGTCACAGAGGATGGGTATACCGGGGGGAACAGGGCCAACCGGCTCAAAAGATCGGGTCTAAAGCCCCTGGGTGTGTCGCTGTCCAGTGTGGCCCGGTATTGTTTAACCAATACCCTCAAGTCCTTGTAGGTCGCCGCCACGATCCTGATGTTTGAAACATCCTCTTCAATGGACTCCCACCCAAGTCTAACGACTTTTTTTTCTTCAAGGGGGGCCAGTAAATTGTCCTGTATCTTGATGGGACAATCGGCTATCTCATCCAGAAAGATGGTGCCGGCCATATAGCTTGCCGTCTGAAAAAGGCCCGGCAACGGCATCTCTACTTTCTCCGCAGTGCCGAACAGTTTTCTCATGGAGGAGATGAATTCCGGCCCTTGGTTGGCCAGAACGCCGCACAGAACCTGAATATAATTCCACCTATCTTTGGGTTTCGGGTTGTTTCCAAGCCCGAAAACCGCATAAAACAGTCTCGCCAGATAATGGGCCATGAATTGAATGGATAAGCGGATGGATTTCGTATTTTGGATGAGGTTCAGCGGTTTGAATTTTGGACGGAGAATTTCGACGTGGCTTTTTAACGGGCATGATCCGCACGGCTCTTTTTCAAGTTCACCGTCAAGGATATTGGCAAAATTCGAAGGGACACGAGGGCACAGCCCATCACTCCGGCAGTCCCAGGGAGACGGGCCGGGTGGCTTATGCTTATCATTCTCAGGCATATCCCACCTCCACCACATGGTTCCCTGAAGCTGGGCCTTGACAAATGCCAGTAACTTTGAGGCCCTCACCTCTTCCTCCTTCTCCGGGGCGGAAAGGATTTCCTGAGCCTTAGGAAGCATGAAGATGGAAACAAGCTTATCCGCAACGGTTTCAATGGTTTCTTTCAAGAGATGATCGTTTTTTCTAATCTCTTCTATGGAAAGAGAGTGAAAGTAGCTCGCGGTGATGCCTTTTCCGCCGCCCGGTTCTCCAAGAAGGAGCACTTTCCCGGTCATGGGGTTAAGGCGTACGTGCCGCAAAAGGTCGGCCTTGAGGGACACCGACTTGCTGCCTTTGATTTTAACGACCCCTTTTACGTCCAGTGCCGAGTTGATTGTAACAGCGGATTCTTCAAGGAAATCGCGGATAAATTTGAGCCGTGCCAAAGATCTTTCAAATGACACTACCCCCACATCCTTATTACTCAAAAAATTCGACCATATTTTTGCCCTTTTTTGGTCAGAATCCGCCAGATGGCGCAGGGCCGGCGAAACCTTGAGAGGATCGGTTTTGTCATGAACTTCATAGTCCAGAAATGTAAGAGTTTGATTCTCCGGATCATTTGCCTCCTCGGGAGAGGTTTCCACAAAAGCAAGAACACGGGCCATCCATTCCAGGGATTCCCTGGCATAAATAACCCGCAACTTTTTCAAGGCCGCATCGGGGGATTTATTGAATTGCTTTTGGCAATCAGCATATTGTGTTCTTAGATGGGTGTATTTTAGGAAAAATTCAAAGTCTTCTACTTCTTCCATCTTCATGACGGTGTCGGCCAGTCTTCCCACCCAATCAAAGAGAGATGCCTTGCGCGCCTCTTTCATCGCATAGGTAAGACCTACGAGGTGTCGGGCTGGTGTTACAGCAAGGGAATCAATCAAGAAGACAGTTGTAAGATCAGGGACGTGGTCATAATAGAAAGAGATTGGCATGAAGTTAGCAATACCAGACATTTTGTTGGGGGGAAGCATGTTTCCCTCCTTAAGTATGTCTAGACCAAATTTGCCCCACCAAATTTCATTTGCACGAAAAATGTGCTCACCGGCCATCCACAAAATAAATTCTTTATTCCATCGTCCAAACTTAAATGAATTTGTGTAAATATGGTTCCGCTCATCATAGCTAAAACCCTCCGGATCTTTAGGGTTTTCCAAAAGGGCACATAAAAAAACACTTGTCGCTAAGTTTACGTTATATAGCGGCTGGGGAAGCACGCTGTATAGTAATTTAATACACTGGCCGCAGTTACTAACAGGTTGTCCGCAACCATTTGGGGTCCATCTGAATCTCTCCCCAAGCTCATCTCTAGCATGTTTAGGAGACTTAGCTGAAATATGATCAAAAAAATCACATGGACTTAATTTAATATTCTCAAACGGAAAGGGTTTGGATTGGAGCAGAAAACGCCTAAAAGGAACTAAATCAGGGCGCTTTTTTGCTGTGCTTTCCTTTTTGAAAAAATCTTTGGAAAGCGGCATAGCTTTTCCTGTAAATTGATTAAGATCTTTCTTGTTGTCCCCTAATGTCCCAGAAAATGAAGCAACTTCATTCATAATTAGATGAAAAGGCCTGAGAAACCAAAAAGCAGTAAAAAGAAATTCTTGTGCTAACTTTCCCGTGTTCACGAGATATTGTATCCTTATATAGTTTGCTAAAATTCTTATGACAATACTAAGCTGATTTGGACTTATTACTATTCTTTCCTTGTGTTTTAGCGCTATAGTCTGCATCGAAAAATTTATCAAATTTTTCACTTTGAAATCTTATCCTTTTCATAATAAGTGTTGCAAGACCATTTGAAACAATTCCACCCTTACTGCCCGCAATTGAGGCCATATCAATTTCTCCACATAATGAAAAGCTATCGCAAATTTAATAAGCCACCCTGGTTCCCACGCTCCGGCGTGAAACCGAGAAATACTAATGTTAATCTACAGAAAGAATGTAACGCAAAAGAATATTATTTTCCTGATAATTCATTCAGCAATTTTTCATAGGCTTTGCCTAGCACTCTGTATTCATTGCCGTACCTTGCTGCATCAGCCGCTTTTAACTCACCTGATTCCAGCTTTTTTTCAACAACAAGGCATCGATCACCGATTATAGCCAGAGATCGCGTTTTTTCATCATCCTCCAGTGGTTTAGTAACCTGCATTTTCTTAATTTCAGCAACAATCTTTTTAGCGGCGTTATTTATGATTTCCACGATTTCTTCTTTGTCTTGCTTGTCTAAAGTCATTTCAAACCTCCATTCACAATTAGCATTTGATTCCAAAATTAATTCCAAGATAAAAGCATCAACCAAGAAGATGTTATCCAGGCCCATCCTCAATTTTCCCGACTCAAAAGCCTGAAAAACCCGGCGTTCAGAGCCACCAGACCCAATGCCAACACCAAACAGGGCGTCAGGAAAAGCCAGGGATAGGTTGCCATGTAAGGTCCGCCGTTAAAAATTTCCGCCCCGATGGATGGGGCCGGCGGCCGGGAAAGCCCCACAAACCCCAATAAGGATTCGAACGCCACAAGGCCCACGAAATCAAGGAGTGCGTAGCGCATGATCCTTGGACCCGCAATCCTGCCCACGTGTCTCATGAGAATCATGTAATAGGGCGCTCCGATTCCCTTGGCGCCCTCTATGTGGGGCATATGAAGGCCCGCGTTGATCTCCTCTTCCACCACGGCCGTTTCAAAAGGAAAAGAAATAAAAGCAAGGGCGATCACCATGCCCCATTGGGTGGCGCCCAGCATGGCGGCGAGGGCAAGGCCCGTAAGAAAGGGGGGAACGGTCCTGAGGGCTTGTACAGGCACGGCAACCAGGGCCTTGATTCTCATTTTAGCCAGAATCAGGAACAGGAAATTTACACTCATGGCGGCGCCCAGGGCCAGCAGTTCGGCCATGCCCGCCAGGCAAAGGCTTGCCCTGAAACCGGCGGAAGCCCGCGCCAGAACATCGCGTCCCAACCTGTCAGTGCCGCCCGGAAAAGTCATGGAGGGCGGAGTGAGGCTTTTTTCCGGATGGATGGTCAATGGATTGTGAAACACCATGAAGCAGAGGCATATCCCCACCACAAACCAGGCCACGGCAGGGCCGAACCGTCTTATGGGGGAATTCACCGTCATTTTGCCCTCTGTCTCGGGTCAAGGGTCCACACCACCATTCTGTTCGCCAGGTCCAGCAAGACCACGCCTGCGGCGAGAAGGATGGAAACCACGAACAGCACCGGAAGATCCAGTCGCAGGGCCGATCGCAGGAACCAATGCCCCATTCCGGGAATGCCGAATACTTCCTCAACCACTGCGAGCCCCGCAATCAGAAAAAAAATCAACGAATTGCTTAAAATAACAAAGGAGGGGGACAGTTCATGCACTATCCGCCTAAACATGACGGTTTTGCCGAGCCCGTAGCCCCTGGCGATCAGCGCGTAGGGAGCGCGTTTTGCTTCATGAAGCCGCAAGACGATATTGCTGCTCAGAAGAATCGCCGGAAAAACGGAAAGGGCCATCCCAGCGCAGGCCTCCTTTGGCAAGTCCCAGGAGGTCGATAAAAAAAGCAGCAAAATGGAGAAGATGAACACCGGCACAACCGCCGCCGTGTTGGAAACGGTCTCCACCCACTTTCTGAGCCGGGGAGCCACGGATTGCCCCGCAACCAGAACCCCTCCCCAAAAGAATATGAAAATCAACCCCCAGACTCCGACCATCAGGCTGATCTTCAGCTTTTCGAGAGCAAGACCCAAAACGGGTCGGTCCGTGTAAAAGCTCTTCAATTTTCCGGCCGCCACGTCGGAGACCAGCATGACAAACCGCTTGAAAACGGGCTGGTCAAGGTTGAGGTTTTTTCGGATGGACGTAACGGCCGTCTTATCCGCGAAACCCCCGGCGATTCTGTAGGCCGGGTCGGGCAGAACATAAAACAGGCCAAAGGAGAAAAAGACTCCGAGTATGATCACAAACAGGGACCTGGCAACGTAAGCCGTCATCGGTTTCTAACCGTCCGTTTTTATGGAAAAAATATACGGCTTTCTCAACAGCCCGTTAATGGGACACGTAATGCCCTTTCTCTCCAGAAAATGGTAGGTCTTGTGCAAAAGAGGAATGGCGGCGGCGTCCCGGATCAATATGTCTTCAAGCTGTTGAACCCCTTGCCTGCGTTCTTCATCATCAAGGGTTCCCATGACCTCGGCGTATTTTTGGGGAAAGATTTTTGAGTCATAAAAAGAAAGGTTGAATCCCCCCGGCGGGTCCTGGCCCGGGAAGAAAAAGAGGAAATACATGAATTCTCCCGGCGTTACGATATTCCACCATATGCGGAAGAACTTCCCCTTGCCGCTGAATGCCATCTGGAGCATTGCCGGAAAGGTGATTTTCTTGAGAGAAACCGTTACCTCGGGCAACTCCTTTTCTATTTGCGCCGTTACGAACTGGCCGATGGTTTCAGGCAATTCCCCGGAATCAATCACGAGTTCAAGATCGAGCGAAGAAAGGTTTTTTTCAGCCAAGTACTCCGTCAACAATGCCTTGGCGCCGGCGGGATCGAATCGGAACCCTTCCTCTTTTATTCGTGCGGTCCCCCGATAGGCCGGGGAAAAGGGAGGGATGTAGCCGTAGGCGGGCACGCCGAAGTCCCCGAGCAAGCTGGCCAGTACCTCCCGGTTTACCGCCATGTTCAATGCCCGCCGCACCCTTATATCATTGAAAGGGGGCTCCTGGTCGTTCATGCAGAGGTAATCCAGATAATTCCCTTTGGCGGAGACCATCTTGTTCCCTTGGGACACAAGCTTTCTTGCCTTGGGCAGGGTACTGATTCCGGCTTCCACCATATCCAGTTCGCCCCGCGCAAAAGATTCCATGGCGGCCAGGGGATCGCTGAAAATACGTATGACCACCGTTTCAGGGGCCTGGTGGTGCTCTGTCCGGTAAGAATCAAACCGCGTCAACACGATCCTGTCGTCGGGGATGAATTCCTTGATGATGTATGGCCCCGTTCCGACCTCGTGGGATGAAAGAAATTCCTTGCCGCATGCTTCCACAATGCCCGCCGGGTATATCCACGTACCGTTAAAGGTCAGTTTTGAAGCCAGGAAAAAGGGTTTTGTGAGATGAATCTTAAGGGTGTGGTCGTCAATGATTTCGAGCCCTTTTATTCCCTTTGTTTTCCCCGCGGCAAATTCAGCGGCACCTTCCAGAATATCCGTGAATATCCAGGAGGTTACGGATCCGGAAGCGGAAAGGGTCCTTTTGAAGGAATATACGACGTCTTTTGCGGTTACTTCCTCGGGGACCTTGAAATCGCACTCGGTCAGGGGATGGAATTTCACCCCTTTTCGCAGGTGAAAAATCCATGTGCGGCCATCATCGGAGTGCTGCCACGATTCCGCGAGGCCCGGTACGGGCCTGCCTTCCGCCGAAACATTCACGAGTCCTTCGTACACGTTGGCCAAGATGTCTACGCTGAAAGCATCGACAACCTTCACCGGATCGAAACTGGTCATATTGCTCATGGCCGAATCCCTGAGGGTCCAGGGTTTCGGGGGATCAAACTGCCCGGTCGTTCGGGAAGCCGTCGATTCCTTGATCGGTTCCATGTTTCCGCCTTGGCCCCAAACCAAAAAGACGGGAAATGCAAAGGCGCAAACGAAAATAACAAGGAGTTGCGGCCACATTCTTCTGATGCTCATTTTGGCCCTCCGTTTATGAATGCACATCGCAAGTTGTCTCCCCGGCACGCCGGGAAACACCTCTGATCCAGACATTTGGGATCAACCGCTTCCTCGATCCTGTTTATTTCATCCAGAATGCCGTTCAGGGTATTGTTCCAATCCGCGGATAAAACCGAACTCCTAGCGGAGCGGAGATAGTCCTCCGCTTCCAGGTCCCTCGGCATGATCAGACGGCCCTCGGGCGTGACGCGCACCTGATATCGCGCCACATCACGAATGTTTTCATATCTCACGTAGAGGTTTTCGCCCACGAATCCCCACAGCATACCGGTGTCGTCCCTTAAAAGTTCACCTTTTCCCGGGAGATATTTTTTTTGTACGATTTCGCGAAAACCGGGGATGCTTCCGGAAAAGGCGTCTATGAAAATATCACTGAATTTGCCTGAAACCTCAAGTAGAATTTCAAGAGCCCGGAGGAATTGATCGTCCGTCAGCCACAACTCTTCGGGGACGTGTTGGTTGGGGTAAAGTGCAAGGACGGCGAGCCGCGGTTCGTGAAAGGTTTTGAGCATCCAGTGAAGAAAGGATTTGAGCGTATCGGGCCCGCAGTTCCATGCATTCAGGGTGAAGGATATGAAGAACTTCTCTGTCGTCTTCATCAACTTTTCGTCGTTTATGGCGGCCACCACCCTGTCGAAGTGTCCTTTTCCCCGAACCTTTTCATCCACTTCCCTGGGGCCCTCAAGGGAAACATCCATGTAGTCCATCACAAGGCCAGAGGAAGAGATTTCGGGCAATGCCCCTTTCAGATAGTATCCATTGGTGACAATGCCGGAGATTTTGCCTCTTTTTCGGGCAGAGTCGACGATCCGCAAGGTCTTTGACCGGGTGGAGCCCGGCGTGAGGGGTTCGCGGGCCGAGACCGCCACCAGTCTGAGGTCTATTTCCCGGTCCAGGGTTTTTATAACTTCGACCCACTGTTCGCCGGACAACATCCTTGCCCGGCTCGTATACTTTTGAGGGATGTCGCAATGGGGGCATTTTAAATTGCAGACCCTGTTTACCATAATGCTGGCGGTCCGAAACGGGCTAACGTCTCTTTCGTTTTCAGCATTTTTTTCGATTTTTTCTTTCAGGTCTTCCATGGGGTCCGCAACCGGTTAGGAGATGTGGTCTTTTAACATATACCGTCCCAAATATACCCTGTCAAAGAAAAATACAACAATAAGGACGGAATTCGGATTTAAGGTTAAGGTTTTCCCATTGGTTTTGGGGACGCGGATAGAAAATTATGATGGTTAGTCGAGCAATCGGTATCCGTTCTCATGCGCAATCGCCTCCCCCCTTTCCACAGAGAAACCCACTGCTGGTGGACTCAGTTTCAGCCGCCTCGCCAGTTCTCGAAGGGACATGCCTAACTCGTTGACAGCCCAAAAACAGCACAAACTCCTTGCCCTGACCCTTCACTGCTGCTTGCCCCTGCACAGGATCTCTCGCGGTTCCATTCCATAGATTTTCGCCACCCTTTCAATAATTCGATCCAGGTCAACACCGTGGCGCTTGAGTTCGTAATGCCGGTCATACGTTTCCGCCGACTGCTTGAGCACTGACTCTACAAACTTTGAATCACCCAGAATTCGCTCGTCACTCATCACATGATCTTGGCCCTGACGTCTCAGTTCCGTAACCTCAGACCACCCGCCGGCACTGCGAACCAATCCCCACCTGTCAGATCCTCGCGCCGGCCCTGGGTGATGCCGACACCCGCGTACTCGATATACGCCTTTCTGGCGCCTTTTGCTGTTCTGCCAAAATAGCCAAGAACATAGTCCACGTCCTGCCAGGGACTCTTCCTCTTGCCCATTACTGCGCTGTGTCCGCAATAGGGGTAGCAATGCCTTGAGATCCTCAACAATGCCTGCGCGAACCGGGTTAAGGTGAATATACCTTTTGTCAAAGATATTGCTTTTTCTCTTGACAGGAGATTATAGGATGTGCGCATTTTCACGACAAAGCATCTACCCATTTTGTCATGTTATTCAACAACGTCAAGTAGTCCTTAGTCGCTTGATCGAGCACCTTTTCCGGCGCCCCTCATATTCCGGATATGGGAACTGTGGCTTTTGTTCCGTCATCTATTTCCTTTCGAGCCAGCCGAACGCAGAATTAAGTTGGGCAGGATGAATAAAAGCTCAGACACCCATGGACTACAGGAACCTGCAAATTTATAAATGGGAAAGGCCGCCCGACCCTTCCAGTCAATCTTGAATGTTTTGTTGGCCACGGGCAGCTCTATAAGACCGTAGATCCCCAATCCAAACTACACCAAGGGCTATACTTACCATAAAAAGCCATACCGAGTGTTTCCAAATTGAGACAGAAACTATACTGAGTGCCATTATAAGTGAAAGTGATAATTTCCAGAGTGAATATGAAGAAGCACTCTCCAATCGCACGTCATGTCGCACATTCATAACAACAATCCAAATCGCCACTATTGCATGCAAACACTGCCCATAGGGCTGGTGACCAATCCGCTCCACCAAATAAAAAATAGCAAATCAAGACGGCTAATGCGCCTTCAATAACATATGTGCGGGCTTTAGGTATGTTGCCTTTTTTCATCATTCTTTTTGATGGCCAACGGACTGCTCAGAGGTGGCGAGAAACGAGCCGTCCACTTAAGCAGCGAGGTTAGTTTTCTCATTTGGGATGATGCTCTTTGCCCGTGATTTTGAGCTTACCCTCGGCCTGCCTCTTTGCCAAAGGCTCAACCCTGCGGAATACGGAAAGAAGAATCTTTAGCTTCATGACTGGGTTGTGCTGTACTTTCTGATCAATAAGCTTCTCTTGCGCATCAGTAAGGCCAAATGCGTCAACAAGACGTTTTGAAGCGTTTTCGCAAAACGTAATTTGGCGCTGCTTGAGCTCAAGATCTTCCTTTGCAAGGTTAATCTTTGAAAGTTCGTGATCGACTGATGCTTTCTGGATATTGCGATATAGATCGTGCACAGTGCCGAGCGACTTGCATACCGCAGTGACGATTCCTGCGATTGTTACAGCCACAGCTAAAAGTTCAGTTAGCTCTATGAAGCCAGGCGAGGCATATTGAATGCGTTGGACTTCAGGCCTGAATTTAGGTGGAATCTTGTGGAAGAGCTGATTGAAAAAGTTGACAGTGCTGTATCCACCTCTCCAAGGAAATTTTCCGTAAATGTAGTCAATTTCCTCCCGACGTGCAGTTGGTAAATCAGGGATCAGTGAATATGCAAAACCATATAGCTGAATATAGTCTTTAGTTGTGTCAGAAAGCTCCTCCAGCCCCCAACGACCATCTAGCTCAAGCTGGGTTGTCTTCGCTTCAAGTGGCATAGAGTCTCCTTGCGAACCTAACGGGCTCTTCAGCCGCAGCTATTAGCTGTCGGCTGCAAGAGCAAGGTTATGTGCCATTTCGTTAAATGCGATCCATGATTTCATTGATCGATACTGCGAATGTTTGTGTTTTAACGTTGACATCAGCGGGCAACCCGATCGATAGCATTCCGATTACACAATCATTTTCGATGTCTACGACAGGACCACCGGACATTCCGACTTGACTACCGAAAGATAATTCAAAGCCGCGAACATCTTGCATTTTAATATCGTTCGCGTTGATATGAAGTGTGAGTGATCGATTTACATGCCCGTCTCTATCTTGGATGGCCTGTGCCAAATTGGCTGAACGAATTACAAGTTCCCGCCCTTGCCATTGTGCATCGATTCTAGGCATTGCATTTCCCTCATATCCGATGCTGTGAACGGCAGTTCCTGCGTTAATATCCCTAGATGCGACATCGTAAACCACAAAGTCCGATTGGGGACTTTGTAAAAGCATAACAGAGGTGTCGATATCTGGATACAGATCAACGCAACTTTGGTCAATACGACGGATCGGCCCGTTTCGGGAAATCATCCAAAGCAATACGTTTTTGTATCCAGCGTTGGGCGCAAGTGTTGCCTCATTCAAAACGTGATGCGCAGTGACTGCTGTGGAAGCATCTACGAAAAAACCTGTACCACAGATACCGCCGGTCAGCGATGGATCGCCTGGCTCATTATAGGATAACTTTAGTATAGAGAAAGCCATTGCTTTAAGTCACATAACCATTAATTATCAAGTAGATTTGCCCTGATAAGTTCATATTTGAACGTTTTTCGGGCAAATTTGCCTTGTGGCGATATCAAATCTTTTTTGTAATGCAAAGACAGAATGATTACAACAAGAAAAACAGTCGAAAAGGATTATTTAGACAAAAAAGCCAAGTCATTCATGAACCGAGAAGAGGACAGTTCAATATATTATGCCTTCAGCAAAGCGTAAAGCGATGGAGGAACTCGGGGCCGTCAACAAGAACGTGGCGCCAGCAACCTGGAACCAGGCCATGAACGCGTTGATATTCCTGTACAGGAAGGTTTTAGAAATCAGATCGGTTGCGGGTCTTGGAGAAAAGGCTCCGGTTTTTCAAAATCGGGGAGGAAAGGCGAGACGCCGGCGGGGTGGGGATTGTCTGTTTCCGGAAACTGGACGAAGAGGTGTTCAAACCCAAGGGCCTCTGCGTGGGACAGGACCGCGTCGAACTCATCCCGGTCGACCCGGCGATTCAGGTCCGGATCGTGGTGGTGAAGAACAGGGTGATACTGGGACATGAGGCTCAGGGGGAGGCCCGGACCGAACTCCACCAAGAGGCTCGTGAGGGCGTTTATGGAGTTTTGGACCTTTCCCGGAAGGATGAGATGCCGGACCAGGACCCCCTTTCGGGCCGGTGCGGTCTGTGGGGATGAGACGGCATCCAGAAACCCCTTCTGCTGGATCATCATTGAGATGGCCTCTAAGGCCACGGCAGGGTAATCCCTGCACCTGGAGAGGGCCGCGGCCAGGAACGGGTCTGAATATTTGAAATCAGGGAGGTAGATGTCGGCATAATCTTCGGCCGAAGCCAATGCCTCGATCAACTGATACCCCGAGAGATTGTATACTATCGGCAGGGCAATACCGGCTTTGCGCAGGAGAGACACCAGCCGGAAGACATGGGGAAAAAAGTGATCCGGCGTCACGAAATTGATATTGTGGACATGGTCTCGCACCGCCATTTCCCTAACCCTGAGGGCCAGGTCATCCAGGCTTATGGCGACCCCGAGGGCCTCATGGGAAATCTGGTGATTCTGGCAGTAGACGCATTTGAGTGAACATCCGGTAAAAAAGACGGTGCCTGAACCGTTGGTCCCGGAAATAGGGGGTTCTTCACCGAAATGCGGCCCCACATAAGCGACCCTGAGCTGATCTGTCTCACCGCATACGCCCTTCCCCGGACCTCGGCCACGGCCCGTCCGGTCCACTCCGCATCCGCGGGGACACAGAACACAGCATTTGTAGGAATCCGTCAGGTTCATGATCGGCTCCGGCGCAACCTATTTCAGACCATATTTTTTCAGTTTGTACCTGAGGGTCCGTTCGCTGATGCCCAGGACCTCGGCGGCCTGGGTCTGGTGGTTTCGGCTCTGGGCCATGGCCTCCCGGATCATCTCCAGTTCCAGGGCCTCCACCGCATCATTCAGGCCCTTCGGCGATTTTTTCGTGGGTTCGGAATGAAGATCCTTGGCAGCAAAGGGGAGATCTTTTGTTGAAATGAGGGATCCCCTGGCGATGACCACGGCCCGTTCGATAATATTCTCCAATTCCCTGACATTTCCGGGATAATCATACTTTAGAAGAAGGTCCCTGGCCTCGGGGGAAAACCCCTCAATCGGCCTGTTGTTCTGGGCTGCAAAGCGGCCCAGAAAATGTTCCATCAGGGCCGATATATCATCCTTCCGCTCCCTCAGAGGCGGAATGGTGATGGTCACCACATTCAGGCGGTAGAAGAGGTCTTCTCTGAAGGCCCCTTCCCGTATCCGTTCGACAAGATCCCGGTTGGTGGCGCTGATCACCCGCACATCCGCCTGCCGTGTCCGGTTATCTCCGATGCGTTGAAACTCCCTCTCCTGGAGAAATCGAAGGAGTTTTACCTGAACGGCCTGGGTGAGTTCTCCGATCTCATCTAAGAAAAGACTCCCGCGGTCGGCCTCTTCAAATCGGCCGATCCTCCTCTGGGACGCTCCTGTGAAGGCGCCCTTTTCATGGCCGAACAGCTCGCTTTCCAGTAAGGTTTCAGGCAGGGCCGCACAGTTCACCACGGTCATCGGCCTTTCCGATCGGGGACTCAGTGCGTGGATCAGCCTGGCGACAAGCTCTTTGCCCGTCCCGCTCTCTCCCTGTATGAGCACGGTTGCCCGGCTGTCTGCGACGCGCCCGGCCATGTTGATCACCTCGTTCATGGCCGCACTCCGGAAGATAATGTCTTTGGCGGTGACCCCTTTCCGTCCCAGTTCGTCGCGGAGGATCTCGTTTTCCTTCAGAAGGGTCCGCCGTTCTGAAAGCCGGTCGAGCAGGATAAGCAGTTCGTCCAATTCAATGGGCTTGGTGATATAGTCCGCGGCCCCGGCCTTCATGGCCTGAACCGCCGCCTCAACCGTGCCGTAGGCCGTGATCATGACCACATCAATCTCCGGGTTGATCCGTTTGACGCGCTTCAAGAGCGCCATGCCGTCCATCCCCGGCATCTTGTAATCGATCAGCAAAAGATCGAAGTAATTCCGGCCCAACAGCTCGAGCGCCTTTTCGCCCTGTTCCGCTTCCGACACCTCATGGCCCTTTTCCCTGAGAAAATCCCGCAGCATCTCCCTCTGGGATTGACCGTCTTCCACCACAAGAATGCTTAATGCCTGACTGCTGTTCATGGTTGAATCCTGCTCATTGTTGGTCGGAGCGAAGCGTAGATCCCGCAGGATGCGGGATTGCTGGTTACTGGATACTGGATACTGGATGCTGGATGCTGGATACTGGATGCAGATGGCTGATAGCTGATGGCTGATGGCTGATGGCCTTTGTTGTTCCTTACTCCTTACTGCCTACTGCTTACTCCCTACTCCCTACCGCCTACTGCCTGAGGTCTGGCCCTCTCACCCTCTCACCCTCTCACCTTCTTCCGACTTCCGACTTCCGACATCCGCCTTCCGCTCCGTTCACCCCGCTCCCCCCTCGCGCCTCACGCCTTGCGCCTCCAAGGGCAACACCACCTCAAACAGGGTCCCTCTCCCCGGCGCACTCTTCACCCGAATTTCCCCCCCATGCCCCTCTACGATCTCGTGGGCCAGGGCCAGCCCCAGTCCCAGGCCCTTCTCTTTGGTGGTGTAATCCGGATCAAAGATCTGCTCCACCTCCTCCGGGCTGAGGCCGGTCCCGGTGTCGGAGATCCTGATGGCGACCCATCGCCTTGCCTCCTGCACGAGCGCAAGCGTGATCGTACCCCGGCCGGGAATCGATTCCATGGCGTTCTTGATGATGTTTAAAAGGGCCTGTCGTATCTTATCGGCATCCATCCATATCATCAAGGGGGCATCGGGCCAGTCCGTGCGCAGGGCAATCCCCCGTGATGACGCCTCCTCCTCAACGAGGAGCGCCATCTGCCTGAGAAGCGCCGTGATATCCTCTTGTTTCAGCACAGGGTGGCCGCATCTCGAAAACCCGATAAATTCCTCCACAATCTGATTGAGTCGCCGGATTTCGTCCCGAATGACCTGGCTCAGTTGATCCAGGTTGTCTTTCTGAAGCCTCTGGCATGCCATGCCCATGGCGTTGAGCGGATTGCGGATCTCATGGGCCACCCCTGCGGCCAGACGTCCCATTGCCGACAGCCTCTCGGCCCGGTGGAGGCGCCTTTCCATCTCCCGCATATTGGCCAGATGCCTGGCCTGGCTCCTGTAAAGGAACCCTATGGACAGGATTGCAATACAGACCATGAACCCGATGAAAACAAATCCCCGCTGCCGTTCCTTTTGCAGCATGGAATCCGCCGTCTCCCTTGACAGGGCCAACCACGCCTTCAAGACAGGCTCTCCATTGAGACGGAGGGGAACCATGACATCGACGGTCCTTCCTCCTTCCCGGTCGGATGTCTGATCCGGGGCCTTGGCCGAAGCCCGGGCCTCCTGGGTCTGAAAAAGGACCCTCCCGTCTGTGTCTGTCACCACAAAATGCCGGGTATCTGTCCCGAGACCCACCTCATCGACCGCCCGTTCGATAGACACCCTGGCACTCCAAAAGCGCAAGTCCTCCTGACCCAGGGTAAACAGGATCGACCCTTCTCCCCATTTCCGGCGAACGGCGAAGGATCGGATCCGGGTTGCATCCGTGGACGGTCCAAAGAGGTCCACCATAATCCCGTCGTCCCCTGCGATCACCCTGACCGCAGATTGGAGGAGATCTTCAGGGACCGACCTGTTTTCATAGGTTATCTTCCCCTGCGCGTCCAATAGTGCAACCAGTCGGATGCCATGCCCTGCGGCCAGGGATGCCAGGAGGGGATCGTCCAGAAGACCCTGTTCCCTCTCGAAATCGATCCGTTGTGCCAGGGCCAGGAGGTCGAGGATCATGGCCTCCCGCAGGGAGAAGGCCTCCTCCATAAGACCGGATCCCGCCAGCCCCTCCATGTCCGAATCCGAGCCATGGCCCAGGAGGTGAAAATTGTATTTGGCGGCCTGCTGGACGTTCTTGATGATATCCAGGCCCCGCTTCTCCATATATCCGCTCAGTGTCTTGTCCAGGGTCCTGAGGTCCATGAGTCCCGTCACCAGTGCGAGGGAAACGAGGACCATGGAGATAAGGGCAATGGTCAGGGGCTGGAGAAACAGTTTGGCCGGGTGTCCCGGACCTCCCATACCCATAATCAGTTTTTTCAAGGTCATGATTCGCTACTCGACACACCTGCAAAAATCCGCAACCTGTGGAATATCAAGCCCTCCTGCTGCAGCTCGACTCCCTACAATCATATCCAATCCTTCAATTCCTCAATTCCTCAATTCCCCAATTCCCCAATCCCAAAATTCCCCAATCCCCACGTTTTGTCAACATGCAATTGAGCCGCCTGTCCGACAATCGCGTCGAAGCCGTCTTTCCCGATTCGACATATCTTGCCGGATCTTTTGGGCCTGAGGCCCCTTCAGTATCGTCATGCGTTGATTATCTATTTGATATTTAAGATTTTTAGCATACCCAGGCCATCCTGGCACGACTCCTGCTATAGGTAAAGATACAACCTGAACGTTCGTAAGAAATCACCGTAATTGTTCACGGGTTCAAAGGTTCAGAGGTTCAAGGTTGAACTTGGAACCTGTGATCCCTTACAAAACAACTTAACAAGAAGGAGGTATGGTTCGATGAAAAAATTCAGTGTAATGGTAGCGTTGGTACTCTTGGTTGCCTCGGCAACATGGGTCATGGCAGGGCCGCGAGGCAGGGCCAATTGGGGAGATGAGGCATGGTGTCCGGGCGCTTCTCAACTGTCGGACTTAAACCTGTCTGCAGAACAGACTGAGAAAATCCGCGGTCTGCGCGAATCGTTTGTTAAGGAAACCGCGCCGATCCGGACCCAGCTGTTTACAAAAAAGACTGAGCTAAGGTTGTTGTGGATCCAGACCAGCCTGGATGAGGCCAAGATACGGGCCACTCAGAAGGAAGTCCAGGGTCTTATGGAACAGATGCAGGAAAAGGCCACCGATTTCCGTCTGGCCTTTCGAAATCTGCTGACCCCCGAGCAGACGAACCGGCTCCTTGCAGAAGGCATTGGCAGGGGCCCGGGCGCCAATTGGGGCAAAGGCAGAGGCGACCGGGGCGGCAGGATGGCCGGATCTCCGGGCATTGGCGAGCGTTCCGGACCCGGCTGGGGTCCGGGCGGTTGCCGGTAAAACTTAACGACCCATTCCTTCCCGCCCGCTGCTCAGGGCGGGGAGGAATTTCGATCAGTTTCAATCAGTTTCCCCGAAGGTAAAAGGACATATCTCGCCGGTCTCCAAATCCACATGGACCATGACATTTCGAAACAGTTTTCCCCGGTTCAGGAGTATCTTTACCACCTCCATTGCCTGGAGCGTGGCGATGAGCGCGGGGGTTAGGGTCGGGACCCCCAGGACGGCCTCCGGGTTTTCCGACATGTCCCTGCCGGGACCCTCTCCCCCCGGTTCATGCCCGCTATAGATCAGCTTCAGACCGCGATCTTCGGGAAAAATGGTCATTACCTGACCCTCAAAACCTGCCAGTGCCCCGTGAACCAGCGGAATTCCCAGAGATTTGGAAGCACTCTCAATAGTGAAACGATCCCCAATATTGTCAAGGGCATCCACGATCACGTCCGAGCCGTTCAGCAGATCCCCGGCGTTGAAAGGATCGATCCTGATACGATGGGAGGTCACTTTGACGCCCGGATTGATGGCGCTTACCACCCTTTCCGCCTCTTCGGCTTTCCACCTGCCCAGGGCCTGACTGCCGGATAATGCCTGACGATTCAGGTTGGTCTCGTCAAAGCGGTCATTATCCACCACCACGATATGCCCGATCCCCAACCTGGCCAAAAGAAGGATCACATGCCCTCCGAGCCCGCCGGCCCCCACAACGGCCACGCACGCTGTGCACAGCCTGAGCTGTTCCTCTCCCGAGATCGACTCCCTGTTGCGCAGGTAGCGATAGGGACAGATCCCCAGACGCAAGGCTTCCCTATAGACGTCATAGGTGGTCAGACCGAATCGGGAGGCGGTCTCCTGTGCGGCACTGTCTTCCAGGATCATGGTTTCCCGGCCTGCCGGGTCAAGAATATTCCTGCTTTCTGACCGAAGCACTTCCTGAATGTTCACTTTTCCTCATCTCCAAAGCGGTTGAGTATATGCAGTCTGATTGCGCCGGACGGATGCCTCCTCCCGGAAACAACTTGCGAGTTTTTTACCCCTACAACGCAACTTGCCACTCCGTCATTCCGGCACGATTCCGGCCGGAATCCAGAAATACGGGGGACTGGATTCCGGCCAAGGGCATGCCGGAATGACGGGACAGCACACAGTCGTTTTGTTTGCGTTTAACCCCTTTAGATCGTATAGCGCATGCCGACAACCGATGTAAAGGATTCATTGCCCTTTCAACACCCGGCGCAAACCTGCTTGCAGTTTAAGGGGGAAGCTGGTAAATTGAATATTCGGGAACCCAAAAATTCTTGTGCCCGTGAAGACTGTTTGCAGGATCTACTCAGGGGAAGCTCCCCTGTGACTTTTTATTGAGGAGGAACCATTTTGATGACCGCAAAACAGTGGAAAAACCCGCCGAAGATACAGATCGATCTGAAGAAGACCTATCGCGCAACAATTGAAACCAACAGAGGCACCATCGAACTCGAACTCTATCCCAAGTATGCGCTCAAGACGGTTAACAACTTTGTCTTTCTGGCCCGGGAAGGTTTCTACGATGGGGTGACATTCCACCGGGTGATCGATGACTTCATGATCCAGACAGGAGATCCCACAGGCACGGGAAGTGGGGGACCCGGTTACAAGTTCGATGATGAACTCAAGACAAATCCGCTGAAGCACGAGGCCGGCGTGATTTCCATGGCCAATGCCGGGCCCAATACCAACGGGAGTCAATTTTTCATCACCCATTCACCGCAGCCTCATTTGGACGGGATGCACACCGTGTTCGGCAAGGTGGTCGCAGGAAAGGATGTTGTCGACAGTATCCGCCAGGGAGATCGAATGCTCAAGGTCACGGTAATTGAGGAATAATGAGTGCACCCCTAAGGTCTTTTTCTGCCGCTGAGAGGGTGTGCCGGCGCAGGAGGCGAGCATAAAAATGAAAAATACTCTGGCCGTCGTGATGGCAGGAGGCAAGGGCGAACGGTTGATGCCGTTGACCAAACACCGGTCAAAGCCGGCCATCCCCTTTGGGGGGATTTATCTCCTCATCGATCTGACCCTGTCCAACTGCATTAATTCGGAAATATACAAGATCATCGTTCTGCCCCAATATAAGTCCCAGACGCTCATGCAGCACCTGGAACGGGGATGGAATCTCTTCAGCCAGGACCTGGGACATTATCTCAAGATCGCCCCGCCCCAGATGATGCAGGGAGAGAGATGGTATCAAGGGACCGCGGACTGCATTCGACAAAATGCCTACCTGATCGAACAGGAATCCCCCGAACACGTCCTGATCCTTTCCGGGGACCATGTGTACAAGATGGATTACAGCCGCTTCAAGGATTACCATGAGGCCCAAAATGCGGATGTCACCATTGCTGTCAAAGAGATGGGAAAGGAATCCGCCAGCCAATACGGGATTCTGGAGGTGGATAATGATTTCCGGATAACGGGGTTTCAGGAAAAGCCGGAAGATCCCCGCACCATCCCTGGAGACCGCAGTCATGTACTGGCGTCCATGGGCGTCTATATGTTCAAGACCGAGGTCCTGATCGACCTGCTTGCCAGGAGTTCACAGACTGACTTCGGCAAGGAGATCCTGCCGGAGATTCTTGACAGCCACCGGCTCATGGCATATCCCTATCGTCGTGAGAACAAGATCCGGGATATCATTCAGTACACGGATGAAGAGGGTGTCCTCAGGGAAAAACGGGTCGATCATGCCAGGGACTCCTCATACTGGCGGGATGTCGGAACGCACGACGCCTATTGGAATGCCAACATGGACCTGACCGGGGTAGATCCCTACTTCAATATGTACGGCCGGCTCTGGCCCATCCGGACCTTTCAACGCCAACACCCTCCGGTCAAGACGGTTTTTTCTCAGGAATGGGGCGCTGACCCCAGGGCGGGTCGGGCGCTCGATTCCCTGGTGGCCCACGGATCCATCATCAGCGGCGGGGTAGTCAGGAACAGCGTACTGTCCTACAACGTGTTTGTTCACAGTTGGTCCGTGGTGGAGGAATCGGTCATCATGGAAAATGTGGTCGTCGGCCGGCATGCCCGAATTAAGAAGGCCATCATCGCCGAAGGGGTGCACATTCCGCCATACACTGAAATCGGGTATCATCCCGAGGTGGATCGGGAGCGCTTCACCGTGACTCAACGAGGGATTACTGTGGTAACGGAGGAAGATTTTCCCGAAACGAGCTGAAAGGAGCAGAAGTCGGATGTCGGATGTCGGAAGTCGGAAGTCGGAAGAAGGGGAGAAGGTAAGAGGGTGAGAGGGTGAGGCCTCGGGCAGTAGGGAGTAGGCGGTAGGCAGTAGGGAGTAGGGAGTAGGGAGTAAGCAGTAGGCAGCAGGGAGTAAGCGGCAACAAAGGCCATGAGCCATCAGCCATCAGCTATCAGCCATCTGCATCCAGTATCCAGTATCCAGCAACATCAACCGGCAACATCAATAGGGTGTTATAAATGAAGGCCAAGGTCGAATACAGCGTTATCCCCAACCTCTCCGAACGGTTGGGTTCTCTCAGGAAGCTGGCGTACAATCTCTGTTTCAGTTGGAAAAGTGAGATCCGGGATCTTTTTCAGCGTATCGATCCGGGGCAGTGGTCTGCATGCCGGCACAATCCGGTGCTGATGCTCGGACTGGTCAGCCAAGAGCGCCTGGATGAATTATCCGAGGATCAGGGCTTCCTGGCCCAGTTGGAGCGGATCGACCGCGATTTCGAGCGATACATATCTCAGCCGCGTATCCATTCAGGGGATTATTCTCCTGACTTTCCCATCCAGGTCGCCTACTTCTCGGCCGAATTCGGTCTGGCTGCCTCCCTTCCGGTCTATTCCGGCGGCCTGGGGGTCCTGTCCGGGGATCATCTCAAATCCGCCAGCGATCTGAACGTGCCGCTGGTGGGGGTGGGGCTCCTCTATCAGGAAGGATACTTCAGCCAGTACCTCAGCTCGGACGGGTGGCAGATGGAGACGTACCCGCTCAATGATTTTGCCAACATGCCGGTCACCCAGGTGCTTGATCAGGACGGAAATCCGCTCCGGGTATCCGTGGACTTCAAGGGTGCGCCGGTCCAGGTGGCCATCTGGCGCGTGGCCGTGGGAAGAATATCCCTCTATCTGCTGGATACCAATGTGAAGGAAAACCCACCGGAGTTTCGAGGAATTACAGCACAGCTCTACGGCGGGGACCGGGAGATGCGGCTGCGACAGGAGATTGTCCTGGGCATTGGGGGAATACGGGCGCTGAAGGCCTTGGGCATCGAGCCGACCGTAATTCACATGAATGAAGGGCATTCTTCCTTTTCCGCCCTGGAACGGATTAATCTCTTGAGAAAGGAGAAAGGGTTATCCTTTGACGCGGCCCGAGAAATCGTCATCGCAACTACGGTTTTCACCACCCACACGCCGGTCCCCGCCGGAAACGATACCTTCGATCCTGCCCTGGTCAGGGCCTATTTCGAACAATATGCCATGGAGCTGGGCATCAACTTCAGGGTCTTGTTAGGATACGGCCGCCTGGAGCCGAGGGACGAATCCGAGCATTTCGGCATGACCACCCTGGCCCTGAGACTTTCGGCCCATGTCAACGGGGTGAGCAGGCTCCACGGAGAGGTCTCCAGGGCCATGTGGCACAAAATCTGGCACCGGCATCCGGAGGAAGATGTACCCATCGAACATATCACCAACGGCGTCCATGTTCCCACCTGGAGTTCAGGGGATATGGCCGTTCTCTTTGACAGATATTTAGGTCCGGACTGGAGTGAAGATCCTGATAACGAGCGGATATGGGATCAGGTTGAACAAATCCCTGCCAGCGAGCTCTGGCTCGCCCACGAACGCCAGAGAGAACGCCTGGTCAGTTACGCCCGCAACCGGCTTGGCAATCAGCTCGTCCGACGAGGGGCCTCCAACGAAGAAATCCGGGCTGCAGCCGAGGTCCTTTCTCCTGAGGTCCTGACCATCGGCTTTGCCCGGCGATTTGCCACATACAAGCGGGCCACGCTCCTTTTCAGGGATCCGGATCGACTCGATCGCATTGTCAACAATCCTCAGCATCCGGTGCAGATCATCATCGCCGGCAAGGCCCATCCGATGGATACCGAGGGGAAAGATTTCATCAAACGCATTGTCCATCTGGCCCGCCAGGAGCGCTTCCGAAGACGCATCATTTTTTTGGAGGATTACAACATCGATGTGGCCCTCCGACTGGTATCCGGAAGCGATCTCTGGCTCAATACGCCTCGCCGTCCGCTGGAGGCCTGCGGGACCAGCGGCATGAAGGCCCTTGCCAATGGGTGTCTGAACCTGAGCGTCCTGGACGGCTGGTGGGATGAAGGATACCACCGCGACTTCGGCTGGGCCATCGGCCGGGGGGAGGTCTATCAGAACCACGAGGCCCAGGACGATATCGAAAGCCAGGACCTCTACAATTGCCTCGAAAAAGAGATCGTCCCCCTTTTTTACAGACGAGGCGAGGCCGCTATCCCGAGGGAGTGGGTGGAAAAAATGAAGGCCGGACTCAGCCGCCTGGTGCCCATATTCAACAGCCATCGGATGGTGCAGGAATATATGAACCGCTTCTATATCCCGAGCGCCAAGCGCTTCGACACCTTGTCGCGTGATGATTTTGCCGGTGCCCTGAACCTTTCCGGGTGGGTCCAGAAGGTCAGGACAGGATGGCATGAGGTCGCCGTGGAAGCAATCCTCTCCGATCATGTACGGGAAAGACCGGTGGGAGACCGGGTTGAGGTGTCCGCCCGGATCAGGTTGGGCGCCATGTCGCCCGAAGACGTGACCGTGGATGCCTATTACGGCCGCATGGACCCGAACGGTGATTTCGCGGAGCGGAATACCGTCCCGCTGGAGCCGGTTGAATCTTCCGACGGCCTTCACCTGTATCGCGGGTATGTCCCGTGTCGCAAGACCGGCCGCTTCGGCTATACCGTGCGGGTCATGCCCAGCCAGCACCGGCTTGAAAACAGGTTCGTAATGGGCCTGGTGACATGGGCGTGAGGGGGATTGAGATGTCCGCTGCATCTGGCGTCACATTAAAAACTCGACAACTAAAGGACCTCCTTTCCGGTAAAACAAAAGACCCATTCGGCGTCTTAGGGGTTCACCCGGTTGCACTGGACTCCGGCCCCGGAGTGGTGGCCCGGGCCTTTCTCCCCGGGGCGCAAAAGGTCGCTGTTCTGGACCTCGATCCGGGAAAAGAGACTGAGATGTCTCTCATTGAAGAGGCCGGTCTATTTGAGCTGGTCCTGGAGGGAAAGAGAGAGATTGCGCCCTACCGGCTCAGGGCGGATTTCGGCGGAGGCCTGACGTCCACCTTCTATGACAGCTATTCCTTTTCCCCTGTCCTGTCGGAATATGATCTCTACCTGTTCAACCAGGGCACCCATTACGAGATCTATGAGAAACTGGGCGCCCATGCCATTCGCCATCAGGGTGTCCCAGGGGTCCTGTTCGCGGTCTGGGCCCCATCTGCCGCGCGCGTGAGCGTGGTGGGCGATTTCAATCAGTGGGACGGCAGGCGACATACCATGCGCTCCCGCGGGGCATCCGGGATATGGGAGATTTTTGTCCCCCAGTTAGGGCCGGGGCTTCTGTATAAATTCGAGATCCGCACGACCGACGGCACGATTCTCATTAAATCCGATCCCTTTGCATTCTGTTTTGAAAAACGGCCCAAGACCGCCTGCATTGTTTACGATCTGAGTCAGTTCGAGTGGACCGATCAGGACTGGATGACATCCCGGTCTGCAGGGAAGCCGCTGACCCGGCCCATGGCCGTCTACGAGGTGCATCTGGGATCATGGCGACGCCGCGGGGAGGCGGAAGAGTCGTCTCAGGCATGGCTGTCATACCGGGAGGCGGCCGAGGAACTGATCCCCTATGTCAAGGAGATGGGATTTAATTACATCCAGTTTCTCCCCTTGGCCGAGCATCCCTTCGATGGATCATGGGGCTATCAGGTTACCGGTTATTATGCAGCCACATCCCGCTACGGCACCCCAGACGACCTTCGCTACTTCGTGGACCGTTGCCATGCCGAGGGAATCGGTGTGATCCTGGACTGGGTTCCGGCCCACTTCCCTAAAGACAGTTATGCCCTGGAGTATTATGACGGAACCCATCTGTACGAGCACGCGGATCCCAAGCAGGGAATACAGAAGGACTGGGACACCCTTATCTTCAATTACGGCCGAAATGAGGTAAGAAATTTTTTGGTGGCCAATGCCTTGTTTTGGTTCGAGAAATATCATATTGACGGATTGCGGGTGGATGCAGTGGCGTCCATGCTCTATTTGGATTACTCCCGCAAAGAGGGGGAATGGATCCCCAACCGTTACGGCGGAAGGGAAAATCTCGAAGCCATCGAATTCATTAAGACGCTCAATACCCAGGTCTTCGGCCGGTTTCCGGGGGTGGTCACCATTGCCGAAGAATCCACTGCCTGGCCCGGGGTGACCCGGCCGGTTCATCTGGGTGGGCTCGGCTTTCTCTTTAAATGGAATATGGGCTGGATGCATGACATGCTTACCTTCATGTCCAAGGATCCGATCCATCGTCGTTTTCACATGGAAAAATTGACCTTTGCCCTCCTCTACGCCTTTCATGAAAATTTCATCCTCCCCCTCTCCCACGACGAGGTGGTCCACGGAAAGGCCTCCCTCCTGTCAAAAATGCCGGGGGACAGCTGGCAGAAATTTGCCAACCTAAGGCTCCTGTTCGGGTACATGTATGGAGAGCCGGGCAAGAAGACGCTTTTTATGGGCGGGGAACTGGGTCAATGGTCTGAATGGGATCATGACCAACAGCTGCAATGGGATCTCCTTCAGTATGACATGCACGCAGGGATTCAGCGCCTGATACGCGACCTCAACCGGCTCTATCTCTCGGAACCGGCATTCTACGAACTGGATTTTGATCCCTCCGGCTTCGAATGGATCGATTTCAGTGACACGGACGCCAATGTGGTATCCTTTATCCGGAGGGGGAAGTCTCCCCGCCAGGCCCTGGTTTTTGTCTTCAATTTTACGCCGGTTCCCCGGATCGACTACCATATAGGGGTTCCCCGGGAAGGTCACTACCAGGAGTTGATGAATTCCGATGCCGCCTGCTACGGCGGGAGCAACATGGGGCTTGGCGGCGGAGTGACGGCCGATTCCCGGCCCTGGCACAATCAGCCCTTTTCCGTGAGCCTTCACCTCCCCCCCCTCGGAATGCTCATATTGAAGCCGGAGGCGTAAAGAGCAGGGAGCGGGGAGCAGGGAGTAGGAAGTAGGGAGTAGGAAGTAGGCAGTAGGCAGAAAGCTGAAAGGTCCGGCATGTTCTCAGCCTCTCACATTCTCATCCTCCGGCCCGCTTGCCTCGCACTCCGGATCATCTGCCACCGGTTCAGGTGCCCTCCCGTAGGTCTCTGTCATCGTCGACAGGGTATCTTCAATCGCCGGGGTAATCTGTCCGGGCGCCAGCCGCCATGTCCAGTTGCCGGACGGGGTGGATGGCCGGTTCATCCGCGCATCCTCGCCCAGATTCAAAATATCCTGCATGGGGAAAACAGCGGTATCCGCCACCGACATCATAAGCAGCCGGATCATCTCCCAGTGGATTTCATGGGCGGGGGGATTCCGGTACAGATAACGAAACAGCCGCTTCTTCTCTACAGGTAAGGCCTCGTTTTCAAACCATCCTCGAAGCGTGTTGTTATCGTGCGTACCGGTATAGGCCACACAGTTTCTGGGGTATGTATGGGGGAGAAAGGGGTGCATCGGGTCGTCGTCGCCAAAGGCAAAGAGGAGGACCTTCATCCCCGGGAACTGAAACCGCTCCATGACCTCATAGACATCGGGCGTGATAAACCCCAGGTCTTCGGCAATTACGGGAAACCGCTGAAACCACTCGATCAGGGTCTTGAAGAAGTGTTCCGTGGGGACCGCTTTCCACACCCCATCCAGGGCGGTCTCCTCGCCCGCCGGAACCTCCCAGTATTTCACAAGCCCCCGGAAGTGATCGATCCGCACCCTGTCAAAGGAGTTGAAGGTATGACCCATCCGCTCGATCCACCACCCATACCCGGTCTCCTTCAGCACGTCCCATCTATAGACCGGGTTGTTCCACAACTGACCGGTTTCGCTGAAATAATCCGGCGGGACCCCGGACACCGCAGTGGGGGCCTTGTCCCTGTCCAGTTTAAAGATATGGGGGTTCACCCATACGTCGACGCTGTCGTAACACACATAGATGGGGAGATCCCCGATAATCTCTATCCCCCTCTTGTTGCAGTAGGATTTGAGCGAAGTCCACTGATTGAACAGGAGGTACTGGACAAATTTTTCCTTGTCCACCTGCTCTTTCAGATATTCCGAGGCCTCCTTGAGGGCCTCAGGCTCCCTGTCCCGCAACTCCTCGGGCCACCTGCTCCAGACCATTCCCTTGAACCGGGTCTTGAGGGCGGTGAACAGGGCGAAGTCATCCAGCCAGCCTGAGTGTGTTGCACAAAATGCCCTGTAGTCGTCAGGGACCGGTGATTTTTTGAACTGCCGAAAGGTTCTTTCAAGAATAGCGGCCTTATATGCGCCTGTCTGATAATAATCGATGCGCCCGGGGGAAAAATAGGGGAGTGCCGGGATGTCCGTTTCAGAGATGAGCCCCTCCTCTATGAGGCGGTCTATCCCGATGAAAAGGGGATTCATGGCAAAGGCAGATCGGCTGAAATAGGGGGAATTGCCGCACATGAGGTCCGTGGGGCTCAAGGGGAGGACCTGCCAGGAGGTCTGTCCGGTGCGGGCCAGAAAATCCGCGAATCTGTAAGCCGCCGCCCCGAAATCCCCTATCCCATAAGGCGCCGGCAGCGAGGCGATATGGAGCAACACCCCGCTTCCTCTTGTCTTTGATCCCATTCCGAACTCCCTCCCATTGGGCATAGCTACTGGCATTGACCTGCCTTCCATGTACCTTCAGCATGCGTTACCAAGGTGTGAAATGTCAAATGAAAATGGGGCAACACATCGATGCTCATTCTACCATAAAGATGTTTTGCATGTCCTGTCCGTTGTGTCGCGGTAAGGCTGCGGTTGTCGATATTGGAAACCAGAGAGGAACGGCCGCAAGGGGTAATCCGATCAGATAAGAATTTGACCTGCCTGGTCTGAACAGATATGATTGTCCTGCTGCTATAATGTATAAATGAACCAGATGATTTTCCAGGATAAGATTCTTCGCATCATTTCAAGAGATAAGGGAGACGGCAACCCGATGACCCGCCGACATCTTATCAAGCGACTCCTTCAATGGGGTAAAATGATGGTCATGGCACAGTTCTTTTCATGGGGGCCGCTTTCCAGGCATGCCGGGGCAGGGGATAATGCGGACCCAACCGGAGACCGGTCGGAGGGCCTCAGCCTCAAAGAAATCGCCCGCAGAAGGCTTCATCACGGCAACGGACACTTCATTAACCCTTTCGGGGAGGCGGGACGGAAGAACCTCTGGGAGATTCTCCATTGGAAGATCTTCAGCGAAAACCGGTTCAGAGATGATTATGACCGGGAGCGGGTAACCCCCGTGCACATTGACTGGGAGGCCGTCCGGCAGGAGAACTGGCTTTCCATTACCTTTATCAAGCACTGCGGGCTGATGATAAAGGACCTGGATCACTATATCCTGGTGGATCCTGTCTTTTTCGATCTCACCTGGTTTATCAAGGATTACACCCCCATTGTTACGGATATGGCCCTGATGCCGCGTCCGGATCACGTACTGATCACCCATGGTCATTATGACCACCTGGATACGGCCTCTTTGGACGTGCTGGACAGGGACACCCACATTATCAGCCCATTGGGATATGAGGATATTTTCGAGCATCTGGAGATGAAGCGACGAACCTCTCTGGACTGGTTCAATTCCTTTGAAGACGGAAAGCAAAAGATCACGCTTCTTCCTTGTAATCACTGGACCATGCGCAATCCCCTGACCGGCCCCAACAAGGCCTTGTGGGGGTCTTTTCTGATCGAAACCACCGCCGGACCGACCCTCTACATCTCGGGTGATACGGCCTACTTCAACGGCTTCGCCGAAATCGGAGAGGCCTTTTCCATCGACCTGGCCGTTTTCAATCTGGGGGCCTACGAACCCCGCTGGTTCATGGGCCCGAGCCACATGAACCCTCGGGAGACCGTGCAGGCATTTTTGAAACTCCGGGCCAAACGACTCCTCATCGTCCACTGGGGGACCTTTCGCCTGGGCGACGAACCGGTTTACCTTCCTCCGGTGGAGTTGAGGCGGGAACTGGAGAGGGCAGGTCTTTCCGATCGGCTGGTGCACCTGGAACATGGGGAAACGCATTTCTGGAAGCCGGATGCTTGATGCTGGATACTGGATACTGGATGCTGGATACTGGGAGAGGGTGACGTCTTTAATTTGGAATAATGGAAGTATGGAATGATGGAATAATGGGTTTAAGGAAAAAACCTTTCCTGGGTGATCCAGGTTCCTTTCCCAACCTTCGAGCTAAGGGACAAAATTGGGTTGCGGGTACGTCCGGGTACGTCCCCCTTAGATCATTTCAGGCACTTTTCTCGGATCATTTCCCGGGCGTTTTTTCCGGCCGTGTCATAGATGCCGAGGCCTTGATCCAGAAAGGGATCGGGCATGTTCCGGTTCAGTTCCACGAATACCGCCTTCAGGATATTCAGCCGCTGGTCCAGGGCCGCGAGCTTCCCTTCTTCCGAATCATCTCCATCCGCAGGGACCGGCGGCACCCCGACGAGCAGATACCAGACCAAATTATCAAGGTCCGGCAGGAACCCGCCCTGGGCAAAATCGACCGATTCCCTGAACTCGTAATAGGCCTTAAGATACCCGCCATCTTGTCTTATCGTTTCTCCCACAGCCTGCCTTTCGAAGGGTTCAGGGGGTCATCGTGTTCGCCCTTTGGTACCTTTCCGGGAGGCGCACCAGGGATCCGGCATCGGGATACTGGCCCTTCTCCGCCTCACATCTCCGGATCCGCTCGCTCAAGGGGGGGTGGGTGGAAAACCATGATCCCTGTTTCTTGGATTGGGCCTCGATTTTCTTGAGCGCCTTGAGGACCTCGATGATTCCGACCGGGTCATAACCGGTCCGGTAGGCGGTCTCCATGGCGCTCTTGTCCGCCTCGAATTCCATGTTCTGATCCAGTCCCTTGTCGAACAAGGTCTCCTGGAGATTTCCGATCATGGCCTCAAACTCCTTCCCCTTCTCCCCCTTCATGGTTGCTGCGGTGATCTTGCCTACGCCCTGGAAAAACTGGGCCCGCTGTATGGATTGAAGGGCGTGCTTATGCCCCACGTGGGCCACTTCGTGGGCCAGGATGCCAGCCAGTTGGGCCTCATCCCGGATGGTCTTGAAGAGACCTTCACTGATAAAGATGATCCCCCCCGGGCAGCTGAAGGCATTCTGGAGCGGACTGTCCACCACAACGAAGCTGTAGGGGATTTTGGGCCGCAGCGAATTGCGGGCCACGGCGTTTCCCACCAGATTGACGTATTTCTGGATGATCGGGTTATTGACCGGCATCCCGTACCGCCGGAATCCCTCCAGGGCAAGGCTTTCCCCGATGGTCCGTTCCGATTCATAGTCCATCTCCGAGGTCGAGCCGAGGATGGCGCCGACGCCCTGAAGAATCTGTCTTTCCTTGGATTTAGGATCCATCAATTTCTGAAAAAGGCCGCCGGAGTCCTTGGACTGTTCCTTGGCTTTGGGCGCTTCGCAAAGAGCAACAGGGGGACCGAAACACCACACCAGCGACCCTAACCCGGCCGCCATGCACCATGCAAGAACTTTCCTTTTCATATCGCTTCTCTCCACCTTAAGGCCTGCCGGGGTAAGACGGCATGTCCACCCGGCGGGTTACTGAGCATATTCTCCAATCTTTCCGTTGCGCAGAAAAATCTCAAGCTCCTTGGGAGTTACTGTGACAGCCAGGACCTGGTCCAGGGCCTTTTTATAGGCCTCGGGTGTGCCGCGCTCCTTGGCGTAGGCCTCAGTCTCCTTGGACAGCCCGCGGATACTGCGCGAGGTCTGGGCCTCATCCGCGCCGATGCGGCTCCCCTGCATCCCTGCAAAAAGATCGCCCGTGTCCTCGGTCTCCTTTTGAGGAGGAGTATCCGAAACCTTGCCCCGGTAGATCCATCCCTCCTTACCGGAGGCGGTCCGGACCCGGTACCACCGGCTTTCCGATTTCAGGACCCTTAACTCCGCCCCTACGGGCAGGTCTGAGACGGTCTTGGACGACGCCGAATGCTCGGCTTTGAGTTTGGCGCCCTCGGATGCAACCCAGAGGGATTCCGCTCCGTAGGCCGGGGACATGAAAAATCCCGCCATGACCACCCATGCCGAAAAGAAGAGTATCTGTTTCATGGACATACACCTCCTTGCTGTTCCCACCATCATAACGCCTCTGCCGGATTTTTTCAAATCCAATCGGAGCGATTTTTCAATTCCGCATCTGAATCCTCGAACGGCCCGCCCCAGGGGGCCTTTCCCCGTTCAACAGCATCAGGATCTTCCAAAGAAATAAGGATGCCTGGCCGAGCCTTCTTCCAGAGTCCATGAGACCCCAAATGAGAATCGGTGTCTGTTGAAGATACATCTTGACATCCCTGTGGCTAAATGATAAAAATTTTAGATTATAGGCACGTAGCTCAGGGGGAGAGCACTACCCTGACACGGTAGGGGTCAAGGGTTCAAATCCCTTCGTGCCTACCAGAATTATATCAAGGGTTAGGCCGCTTTTCCAAGCGGCCTTTTTTTTGGGTTTTTGGTCGCGATGTGTGAGACCGGAGTGGATCTCGGCAACGGTGGTCCGGCGGGGTTGCCGCCACGTTGCGACCCGTGCAGAGAGAACGGGGAATTTTACACCATCATCGTGGAGGGTTTCGTGTTTTTGAGAACATTCCTGTTCAGGATCGGGAAGAACAAGGAGACCGCCCTTAAAATCATTGCGGTTATGGCTTCCGGCGTCTTTTTCTTGCTTATGGCAGAGACATTGCGGGCTGCGGATGAAGAAGAGGGGACAACCCCGCAGACCGGATTCTATATTTCATTCACCCCGTCTGCCGTGGGCCCTTTTTCCATAGATACCACCTCGCCAGACCTTTCACCGGGAACAACCAAGACCCGATGGGGGATTGCCATCGACGGAGGACTGGGATACCGGTACAATGACTTCCGGGTCGAGGGCCAGGTCATGTACGGGCGGAGCGATGCGGATCATGTCAGTTTTTCAGGGGGAGGCGGCGACCTCTCAGGGTACTATGACATGTGGGGGGCGACGGTCAACATCTTTTACGACATCCCCGTTGGCGCCAGATTCAGGCCCTATGTGGGGGCGGGTCTGGGCGGCATCCGTTTCAAGGCCCACGATATCACCCTGACCGGGTTCCCGCCGACCTGTGGCAGCAATACGCTCTTCACGTACAGGTTCATGGCAGGGATTTCTTACGCCCTTACAGATGCATGGCGCCTTATCCTGGGATATCGTTTTATGGGAATAGGGGGACAACAGGACTATGAAACCGGAGGGGTGCCCCTGCACGGGGATCCCATTCACACCCATGCCGTTCAAGCGGGTATACAATTCTATTTCTGAAACCACACGCCTTGACCCCGTCCCCTCAGAAAGATCCCTTTTTTTGGATTCTCACGATGTTATCAATCCAGGCAGTTTATCCTTGGGAGTCTCATACAATAAAACTTCTTTGTGGCTTGATGGCGTTGCGTGCGGCATTGTCAGTTGCGCCCGTGCCGCTTGCGTTCTGTCAGGAAGTCACCTTTGTTATCCTGCACATAAAACTCCTATTGGATGGCGTTCCGGTGACCCTGTTTCTCCGGTCATCATCGGTCAGATTGTTGAGATTGTAATCACTGCTGAACTCGCCCCATCCCCAGGCAATCCGAATGGCCTCCGGATGAACCACATCGGAGATCCTTGCCTTCATGGTGATGTGCCCCCGAGGCGTCTCCACCCTGACCCTGTCTCCATCGGAAATCCCCTTTTCACGGGCGTCGGCGGGATGGATATCGATGGCGCATTCCTTCTCGTGGTTTAAAAGAGACGGGACAAATTTAAACTGGGAATGGGTGAAACACCGCGAGCGGGCGCCGCTGATGCCCAGCATGGGAAATTCGTCTCGCTGTTCGTAAAAGCTGATCTGGTTCTGCGCATCGTGGTCAAAAGAGGGAACAGGAGGATAGCCGTGTTTTTCAAGGGTCCTGGAATAAAATTCCATCTTGCCTGAGGGGGTATCAAATCCCCTGGTGGTGTACTTTTCATAGGCGATGTCTTCCACACGGATCCCGCCGGGGTTTTCCCGCAACATATCCACGGTGATGCCCGCAGGCGCCAGTTGATAATCGATGGCCTCCTCTGCGCTCTGCCAGGGAAATTCCTCTTCCAGACCCAGCCTCCTTGCCAGTTCAAAGGTAATCTTCCAGTCGGGCCAGCTGTCGCCCACACAGTCCATCACCTGGTTCTGAAGGACCACCGGGTTGTTGCGCAGAAAGGCGCGGTTCAACTGGGTCTTTTCAAAGCAACTGGTTGCAGGGAGGACCACATGGGCGAATTGGGCCGTCCGGGTCATGAACGGGTCGATGACCACCAGGAATTCGAGCCGTTCAAGGACCCGCATCACCCTCCTGGAGTCGGTCATGGTCACCACCGGATTGGCGGACTGAACCACCAGCATTTTGACGGGGTAAGGGGTTTCATCCAGGATGGCGTCGATCACGCAGGACTGGACATGCCGGCCCCAGGTCTCGTGGAATTCGTTGAACAGGGGGTAGTCGCAGGTAATCGACTTGACATCTTCGGGAAGGCGATCCTTCATCTGGATATTTCTCACCGGAATCGGCTGCGGGATCAGATCGCCGCCGGGCCTGTCCAGATTGCCGGTCAATCCCCTCAAAAAGCAGACCGCCCGGGTGTTGTCAAAGATATTGAGCTGCATGTCCAGACCGTTTCCCTCGATAATGGAAGCCGGCCTTTGGGTGGCATATAGACGGGCGGCCGCCTGGATCGCATCCGGGGCCAGCCAGATGCCCCTGCCAACGGCTTCCGCGGGATACTTGGCGGCCGCCTTTCTCAGGGAGTCAAAACCGACGGTCCATTTTTCGACAAAGTCCCGGTCATAAAGCCCGTTGGAAATGATTTCATGGATCATGGACATGGCCAGCAGGCCGTCGCAGCCCGGTTTTATCTGGAGCCAGATATCCGCCATTGCCGCCAGTTCGGTGCGGATTGGATCTACCACAATGAGTTTGGCGCCTCGGTCCTTTGCATGACGGATCCCTTCGAATGCGGCCGGGTTGGTGTCCCGGTCATTCTTTCCCCAGACAATGATACAGCCCGAATTCTTCTGATCCGAAGCCGTCATGGCCCCGTATGTGAGTACATGGGCCATTTCGCGCGCCACATGGCAGACAGACCCGTTGCCGATGGTGTTGGGGGAGCCGAAAAGGTTCATGAGCCGGTTGACATAATCCCACGGCGCGCCCCAGTCTGCGGCCATCCCCCGCAACCAGCAGATAGATTCCGCGCCGTAGGTTTTCTTGAAATAGTGAAACCGGTCGACGACCCTGTCCAGGGCGTCATCCCATGAGGCCTCTTTGAAAATGCCGTCCCTTTTTTCCTTCACAAGGGGTGCCTTCAATCTGTCCGGGGAATATACAATGTCGGCCGCGGCCTTGAGCTTTGGGCAGGAAGCGCGTTCCCCAAGAGGAGACGATTTCCTCACAGCGGCTATCAGCCGGTTATCTTCCAGTATTACCTCGACCGGGCAACACGATGAACAGAGGCGACACACGGTGTCTCTTTTCACCTGTTTCCCTCCAGCAGATGCTTGACTATGTTTCATCTGACCGCCTTCACAAAACAGCTTCGAATGAGTTCAAAATGATTGGCATGGGTCCGTATCTTCCACCAGATGTGTCCATGCCTTTCCACCCTCCACAACGGGGACCACCCGTTTTTTTCATTTGCAAGAAGCGCCATGATATTTTCCATCCCCCTTCCGGTAAAAGGCCCCTTTTCCGTTCCGCCCAGCCAGTTTTCCTGGGGCGCCGCATCTTCAGACCAGGAAAAAGGATCGGATAAGAGGAGCTGGGCATCCTGTTCCGCGGCCAGGCGATGCAGCTCTTTCATATGCCGGAGAGGGACCGGGACCTTGTCCACCAGATTCAGAGAGGCAAGGGATGAAAAAGTCCCGGAGGGAAAGGGGAGACACTGGGCATCTCCCACAATGAACTCCACCTTGCGGCTGTCCCATGCCTCGGGCAGGGAAAGGACGACTTCTCTTGTGAAATGTCCCTCCTCTTTCAGATCGATTTTCATACTTCGATCCATCATCAACCGCCGTGCCGAGCGAATGAACGAAAGGGAATTGTCCACGCCCACGGCAAAGTCGCTCTTCAAGCTCATCTCAAAGGTAAACCGCCCCACTGCAGATCCGGCATCCACGGCCATTCCCGCATGAGGGGCCATCAGATCCGCCCACTCACGATAGGCAGGGGTTGCCTCCGGATCTTTCAGGATATCTCCGTAATGGCTCCACAGGTAGGAGGACAGGACCGGGGCAGTCTCATACTTGGAATCATGTTTGGCCGCCCTTGCCGGAGATACCGGGTCCAGGAATGCAATGCCCTCCCTGACCGGGTAGACATTGCCGCATTGAGGGCATGATAACGACCCCTCCAGGATATCTTCTCCCTCCTCCTTGATGATCCTGCTGCCGAGGACGATTTCAGCAGGAAGGCAGGCAGGACAGATCAGCAGGTTTAAAAGTACGCGCTTCATTTTACCCCTTATGGATAATCCAGTGAAAGAATCGGTCTATCCCCGCATGATCTCCAGTTCATGGAGGCCTAACCGGCTCCGCAATTTCATGGTGATAAAGATGGCAAGACCCACCTTCAGGGCATCGCCGATCAAAAAGGGGAGAACCCCCACGGTAATCGCCTGGTATATGGAAAACCTTGCAATCAGTACCAGCTGCATCACGCCCAACAGGTAAATCACCACCGTGCCTGCACCCAATGCGAACACGAACCAGACAGGCCCCGGGGTCTTTTTCATTTCCACCAATCTGCCGATGACATACGCCCCGGCAACAAATCCCACCAGGTATCCCCCGGTAGGCCCAAGTAAGACCCCCAAGCCCCCCTTGCCGCCGGAAAAAACCGGGAGCCCGATGATCCCGATCAGCAGATATACGATCTGGCTCAATGCACCCAGCCGGCCGCCCAAAAGGGCCGCGGCCACATAGAGAAATAAGGTCTGGAGGGTAATGGGCACCGGAGGGAGGGGTATCATCAGGTAGGCCCCTGCCGCGGTCACAGCGCCGAAGATCGACGCATAAACCATTCCCCGTGGGGATATCCTCTTCTGTTTCATGGGTATGACTCACACAAAAGAGACATCGCCCGCCAGTATCCGGCGAGAGATCCCTTGCCTGTCTCTAAGAATTAAAATGCCTTCCGGATCAATATCCTCAACCCACCCCTCATAGGTATTCTCCATCATCCGGACCCTGATCTCCTTTCCCATACTGTCTGCCAGCTCTTTCCAACGCCCCAAAATCGGCTCAAACCCCGATGTCCGCAACCGCCTGAAACATGCCTCCTGTTGTCTCAGATATTCTCTGAGAAGGACCGCCCTCGGAAATCGTTCACCGGTTTCGATAAATACGGAGGTGGCCTTTTCGCTGATGTCGTCCGGAAAGCCCGGCGTATTGACATTCATCCCCAGACCGACCACGGCGTAATCCACACCCCCCCGCCCTGTGCTGATTTCCGTCAGGATACCGGCAATTTTCTTCCCGTTGACGAGAATATCGTTGGGCCACTTGATTCTCACATTCAGGTCTGTCAGATGGAGAAGGGCCTCGGCCGCGGCAACCGCGGTCAGGAAGGTGATCCGGGTTGCCTCATTGGGGGGCATGGAGGGTCTGAGGACGAGAGAGGTGTAAAGGCCGGCGCCGGAAGGTGAAAACCAGGCCCTCCCTTTCCGTCCTCTTCCCTGAGTCTGCCTTTCGGCGACCACGAGGGTCCCTTCCGGGGCCCCCTGCTCAGCCAATTCCCTGGCCCTGGCATTTGTGGAGTCTGTTTCCACGAGATGGACGATCTCTTTTCTTCCCAAGACCTCCGTGTCAAGTCCTTTCACAATTTCCCGGGGGAGGAGCGAATCCGAATCATTCATCACACCCTGTCCTCGGCAATCCACATATAGGCTGTCCTTTTTCCAGCATAGGCACCTCCGGTAAATTTTTATACAAGCCATAAAAGCAAAAAGATCTCAAGGAGTATTCTCTTGGATGCGTTTGGCATTTGTGACGTTATGATGCCGGCAGCTTGCGAGGAAAGGACCGGCGGCTGTCAGGACCGGCCCAGAGCAACACGATCTGTTCAAAAAGCGGCGTTGTGTCTCCATATGATATTTTTTGGGCTCCTCTTGACCGGGGCGGCTGCATCAAAAAATATCATCTTAACATCTTTTGACAGGGCCGTCAAAACCCGCGTGCTTACGGATCCCCCACCGATCCGCACCGGATCCTCCGGATCCTGCATCCAGCTGCTCACCAGAGGAATAAGAGACCCGGATTCCGGCCGGCGGGGTGAGCCCGCCATTTAGAACCTTATTCCCTGGTCTTCTGTCATGAAAAACAAGAAAATATGGCCGTCCTTCCACTGCACGTTTAGCCTTCCGTCATTCCGGCACGATTCTAGCCGGAATCCAGAAATACGATGGACTGGATTCCGGCTAAGGGCATGCCGGAATGACGGGACAGCACCAGCCGTTTTGGTTGCGGTTATCCGCTTTAGAACCTTTGGTTGTAACTTCTCTGGACCATGCGGAGAAGTTGGTGCCTTATGGGTAAGCACCAATACCTTTTTGGTTGCGGCCGATATGCTCTCAGGGAATACAGCGCTTTCGAAGGTGTAAACAGAAGACATCATGATCGCAAAAAGGCCCAATCCCTCAACTTACGATTCCGGGTGACATCCTGCATGCTTTTAGGATAAAGTAGGTTAATTATTATGAACGCATTAACGAGAGGAGGCATACCCATGTTAGTCAAGAATTGGATGAGCAAAGAGGTGATCACGGTCGATGTAAACGACTCTATGTCGGACGCGTCCAGGCTGATGAAAGAGCATCATTTCAGAGGACTGCCGGTTATGAAAAAAGGGAAATTGGTAGGCATAGTGACGGACAGAGATCTGAAAAGGGCGTCTGCCTCCGATGCCAACACGTTGGATATTCATGAGCTTTTGTACCTGGTCTCGAGGATCAAGGTCCAGGATATCATGACCAAGGATCCGATCACCATCCCCGTCGATTTCACGGTCGAGGAGGCCGCCGAGGTCCTCCTTGATCACAAGCTGTCGCGGGCCCCTGTGGTGGATCCTGAGGGAAAACTGGTGGGGATGATCACCCAGACGGACATCTTCCAGGTGCTGGTTTCGCTGACAGGCGTCCGGGAAAAGGGCGTACAGGTTGCTTTTTTGCTGGAAAACAGGCCGGGGTCCATCAAAGAAGTAGCGGATATTCTTCGCAGCTACGGCTGTCGCGTGGGCAGCATCCTGAGTTCCACTGCCGGTCTTGAAGGCACCAGGCATGTCTACATAAGGGTGTTTGACTGTGACAGGGGACGAATGGAAGAGATGAAAGCGGCCTTGAAAGCCAAGGCCAAACTGCTCTATCTGGTGGACCGCCGGGAAAAAACAAAGGAGGTCTTTCAGGATTACACCAGACCACCCGGCGAATGGATCGTTGGATAAGGGGGCGAAAAAGGGGTGGACCGGAATAAAAAAGCAAACCAGGAGGCCACCGCGCCTCCTGTGATCCGAAGAGGCGCCCAATCCCGGGTGCCCCTCAAGGCCGCCATTATCGGAGGGGGCAAGGCCTGTGACGACCTCCTGATCCTGTTGAGTCAGGAACGGCTGAAACGGTTGAACATGGAGATCGTGGGCGTTGCCGATCGCACCCCCACTGCCCCGGGCATTCTACGCGCCCAGGGGATGGGGATCTTTACCACCGACGATTTCAAGAAGCTGTATGACATCCCGGGGTTGAATCTGCTCATCGAATTGACCGGATCCAATGAGGTGCGGGAACAAATCATCCGAACCAAACCCCTCGATATCAGCTCCATTGACCATCGGGGGGCTCGCCTGTTGTGGGATCTGGTACAGATTGAAACAGAAAAGCAGCAGGTGCAGCGGGAAGGGGAGCAGAAGCTCCGTCAATTCCTGGAGTCTGCCCAGGATATTATCTGTATCAAGGACCTCGAAGGCCGCTATCTCTATGTCAATCCTGCCACGGTTCACTACATCGGAATGCCCCAGGAAGCAGTGATCGGCAAAACCGATGCGGAGATCTTCAAGGCCCCGCTGGCCAGGGCCATGGCCGCCCACGATCAACAGGTCCTCGATCACCGAAGAACCCTCTTTTTTAACGAGAAAATGGAGGTCAACGGACAGACCTTCCATTTCCATACCGTCCGCTTCCCTATCTGGAACGAGCAGGGGGAAATGGTGTCATTCGCCGTCATGGCCAGGGACATGACCGAGGAAATCGAACTTCAGGAAGCGGTACGACAGCATAAGGAGTATCTGGAAAACATCCTTGTTCATTCCTCCGATATGATCATCACCACCGATCTCAAGGGCCGTATCGTCACCTTCAACCCGGCAGGCGAGCGGATGCTGGGCTACGGCAGGGATGACATCATCGGCCAGGGGATTGACAGATTGTGGAAGGCACCGGATGAACGCCGGAAGCTGATGGCTGAGGTGGAAGCAAGGGGCGCTGTAAACAATTTCCCTGCAACGCTTCTTTCCAAGGGTGGGGACGAGGTGGAAGTCAGTCTGTCACTGTCGCAATTGAAAGACAGCGATGGCCGCATATTGGGAACCGTCGGGATCAGCAGGGATGTCACCGAAGAAAACCGGTTGCGTCAACAGCTCATGGAGCAGGAACGCCTTGCGGCAGTGGGGGAAACGGTTGCAGGGATCACCCACTGCATCAAGAACGTGCTCAATGGGCTCAAGGGCGGTTCATACATGCTGAATGTGGGTCTGAAGCGGAAAGATGACAAACTGCTGCAGGAGGGGTGGGGGACCGTCCAGAAGGGGATCGAACGCATCAGCAGGCTCAGCCTGGACATGCTCAGTTATTGCCGGGAGAGAGAACCGGCGCGACGCCCCACGGATCCTCTGAAACTGGCCCGGGAGACCGTTGACCTGGTGGCGACTGCCGCGCAACAGGAAGGGATCCATATTTCTTGCAGCGGGGAGGAGGGGCCTTTGGTGAAGCTGGATCCCGAGACCATCGGCCGCGCCCTCTTAAACCTCGTTTCCAATGCAATGGATGCGTGCAGGGAAAAGGCCTATCCGGCAGGAGAGACCCCCACGGTTGACGTCCGGGTGGAACGGGACAAAGGGGATGTCCGCTTTATTGTTGCGGATAACGGTGTTGGGATGAGCGAAGAGACCCGGAGCAAACTCTTCTCCCGGTTTTTCAGCACCAAGGACGGCCATGGCACAGGATTGGGTCTGTGTGTGTCAGACAAGATGGTATCAGAGCATGGGGGGAATATCTCGGTTCAATCGTCACTGGGCAAAGGTTCGGTCTTTACAATTCGAATTGAAGATATACAATGACGAATTTGGGTTGGGCGTATGATTCCGTCTCCCCCGGGGTTCATGGCCTTTTCAGGCGGCATTGCCGTTGGAGGGAAACACCTCAAAACAGTAGCGGCTGTCCAGGGCCTGAATCACCAGACCTTCTGCCCTGGGGTGATCCGCAGGGTAGAGGATATAGGCGCGGCCGGTCCTGTCTACGGCGCCTGCCCATCGTTCCATGCAGGCGACAATGTCTCGACCGCAAAACTGGGCGCGAAAGAGGAGATTGCCGGTGGTCCAGACAGATCCGACACTCACCCGGAACGGTTCCAGGGCAAGAACAGTGGTGACGGATACGTTGATTACCGAATATGCGATGGACATGGGATTGCTCTGATAACGGCCCCTGACGGTTGTCTTCACAAGGAATCGGGCCCCGGGTATTCACCACAAACGGCAAGGACCCACGGTATTGTTGTGAGCCCTGACCGTCAATGCATCTATGCAGTTTGGTAGCACCGGAAAGAATGGTTGTCAAGAGAAGGGGAACCGCTTACGCAAAAATTTATACAAGGAGGAAATTATGAAAAAAACAAAGGTATTGATCATTGATGATGAAAAGGAAAATGTGCGCTATTTGACCACCATACTGGAAGAAAACGGTTTTGCCGACATTTCCAGTGCCTTTGACGGAGAAGAAGGGCTTGCCAAGGTCGCGGAGGTCTCCCCCGGGCTGATCCTCCTGGACCTGCGGATGCCCAAAAAGAGTGGGATATTCGTATTCAACGAACTCAAGAAGTCGCCGGAATACCGGGACATACCTGTAATTATTCTCACCGGCGAGGGAGGATTCCTGAAGCACCTGGCCGAACTGCGCGACTTTCATGAAGATATTGAATCGCTGGGGGACAGGCCCACAGAAGAGGTATTGAACCGGTTTATCGAGACCAGGCCGGATGCATTCCTGGAAAAACCGATTGAGCCGGAAGCCCTCATGGCCGTGATTCATGATGTACTGATCACTTTGGAAGAGGTGGTTCAAAAAAAATGCAGCCAGATCAATGCCCTGCGTGCCCGAAAGATAGAGGGAGGGGTTGTCTTCAGGGGAAACGCCTTCGACAGCAGTGAAAGGAGCCGTTGCGCCCTGGCCGCGGTCGCCGCCAGGACGGCCGTGGCCGACCCTGGATTGCCGGCCGGTTTTGCCTGGCGTTCATCGGACAATCAGAACATCCCCATGACAAAGGCCGATGTACTTGCCTTTCATGCGGCCATGACCGATTGGATCTATGCCAATTATAAGGCGTCATGGGACCATAAGGCCGCTGTTCAGGCATTGACCGCCATAGAGGCCGCGGAGGACTATGATATCCGGAAAGGCTGGCCCGAGAATACCCTCCCGTGAAGGCTATCCAGAGTGACTTGAAAGCTTCTGTTTATTATGGGGGAGACCGTAGAAAACGTTCCTTTTGAACAGGCTTGCGGACCCTGAGAATGGAATGAGGGAATATTGGAAGGGTGGAATATCGAGGGGATCAGCGGAAGGCGCTCACCCACCACTTAAGGCCTTTCCCTCTTCTTCATCGGGCAGGGTCGCCTCGCCCGAGATGCGGCCGATGGCCCCTGCCGTGGTCCAGCCACGGTTCTTTTCGGATACACGGATCAGGGACCACCCATCCTCTGATCTCTCATGGTGTACCACTGTTCCCTCGTGGAGCTTGAAAAGCACGGTATCGGTCGTGTCAGGACCAGCCAGGATATCGACCTCTTTCTGAAGGACAACGGCCCGGTCATCAGTGCTGATCCGGTAATATTTGAGGCCGAAGGAAAGCCCTGCGATAAACCATAATGAGATGACGAACAGAAAAAGATAGTAGAGCCATTCCGATCGATTGAAAAACCGGACCACAAGGATGGACCAGAAGAGGAGGTTCAAGACAGCAAAGCCCCTGAACAGCTCACGGAGACTGAATGATCTCAGCCAGAAAAATATCATCTCAATGGCTCCCCGGGGATCTTCGATGGCGTCCCGGGTCTGATCCTGTGCATGGGAGAGATTAAACCGGAGATCCGGGTCCCTCGGCGTGAGCAAGAGGGCCCGTTCATAGGCCCAGATGGCCCGGCCGAGCTGGTTTGATTTGAAATAGGCGTTGCCCAGGTTGTAATAGACCGGACCGCCCTCCTTTCCCGAACGGATGAGAGATAGATAGCCGTCGATGGCCTCTTGAAAATGACCCTCCCGGTATGCCTGATTTGCTCTGAAAAAGGTCTCCTCCCACCCGATGTCTGCACATGTGTCTGACACAACAGACAGCCCGACCGTGAGGAGGACTATGATTAACCAGATCCTCTTCTTTCTCACCGGATCTCCCTCTCGATCTCCCGGACGACCCCGGGGATCTCCCGGCTGAAGCTGTCCCATCCCCGGCCCCTCCCCGCGTAGATTGCATTTTCCATCCGCTGCAAGATATCCCGGAGCCTTCCGGCGGTTTCCGGACTCACCCCCCGGGATTCCAATATGCCGACCGCATCCTCAGGGGTCAGAGAGGCCAGGGCCAGGCCGAAGCGGTCATTGAAATAATCCCTTATCCCCAGGTTCAAGCGTTCTGCATCATTTCCCTCGGATTGCCGGCACTCCCGGATCAGATTGCGGGCCGCCCGCTTTGCCCGCTGGGCAGGCAGGGTCTGGAGCGACCTTTTCCGGAGCCGTAGTCCCAGGAATGTAGAGACATAGACAAAGACCGGCAGAAAAAGGACAGTCCATAAAAACAGGTTGCTTCGCGGCAATGATTGGGTTCCCAAATTTCTGACAGAGGTATGGAGGGGGAGGATATCATGTCCGACTTCCCGAATCTCCTTTTTTTCCGGTCCGTGACCCCCATCCTGTCTCTCTTCTCCGGCTTCCACCATGATCATCTTTCCCTTCCCCGGGATAACGGCCAGGGAGTGTCCGGGGCTCTGGAGGATCCGATACTCACCTCCCTTGGGGTCGAAAAAACTGATAGTGAGGGGAGGAATTGGATAATCGCCCGGCAATTCGGGCACGATGGCCCATTTCATTATCTTGGAACCGGCCAGGCCATCATGATCGTGGGCTGCCGCAAAAACCGGTTGGTCTGCATAGATTTTCAACGAATCCAGTGATGGCATCTTGAGGTCTGGAATGCGGTGGACATTTCCCCTGCCGCTCACCTTTACGGTCAGGGTGGCGGATTCACCCGCTCGTATCTTGGCCGGAGACAGCTCAGAGGCGATGGTGAAGCTGCCCACGAGCCCGCTGAAACCCTCCGGCTTTCCTGTTTCGGGGAGGGGGATAACCGTCAATTCAAGCGGTTCACTGGAGACGCTTACCGGCTGTCCGGTTCTAAAAAACGGGTCTGAGAAGAAGGGATCGTCGAAAAATCCCCGTCTGGACCGCTGTCCGGATCCATAGGCGGTCATATCCATCTGGGCAGGTTGGATATGGTAATCCCCGTCCTTAAGGCCCATCACCGCATAAGTGACCTCTACGATTCGATAGGTGTGCCCATCCAGCACTCCCTGGTATTCCCTCGGCTTGCCCAACTGCTGAAAGGTCAAATGATCCTGCTCCGGAAGCTCAAGAGAGATATTGGCGACCCTGGTCCTCAGATAAAGGCTGAGCGTGTACAGAAGCTGTTCCTCAACATATGCCTTTTCTGATGAAAGGGCCGCCTTCAGGAAAATGGGGTTCTTGCCGGGAGATGCCCGGGAGGGCGCCTTGACAATGGTCAGGGGCGCCGTATTGCTCTCAAGGATCTCCCCGTCCACCTGGATCCTGGCCGGTCCGACCTGAAAAGACCCCGGCTGTAACGGCGTAAGAAAATAGGTATAATCGACCCCTGAACGGATGGTGCCGTTGCTGATCTCCACCCGGCTCGAACTCCCCCCCTGTGTCACCCGAAACCGATCCACCCCCTCGATCACCGGCCGGGCGTCAGTCTGTCTGGCGCCGGTCACGCTGACCACCATGCGTATGGAATCGGAGGGCGTCGCCTCCTGCCTGTCCAGGGTCAGAGTGATGGAAACTTCTGCATAGGCGTTTGAAAATCCCGGTACTGCCATAAGGACCGCCAACAAGAATACAAGTCTGTGCATCCTACCAATCCTTTCCTGATACTGCCCCGCGGCGTCTTTCTTCGGGCATTTGAAGCTGCAGGAATCTGGAGCGATCTTCGGTTACGTTGTCCAACAGGGCCTCGGCTTTTTTGCTATCCATCGAAGAGGCGGCCGGAGGGCCGCCCTCTGGTTCTTGAGACGGTTCGGGCAAGGCCTCGCGGGGCTTTAATTCTTTTGACAGGTCTTTGGGGGACTCACGGTCAGGCCTCTCGTCCTGATCCTGTCCGCTCTTTTCCCCCTCATCCTCACCTCTCTTTTCTTCAGGCGGGGTCCCGGCGTCTTTCCCGTCCGTGTCTCTTTCCTGATCGCCATCCTTGTCAGGCGATGCGTCCGGAGAAGGCCTCTCCAGGGGCTTTTCCTTTTCACCCTCTGTTTTCGAGGGGTCCTGTTGACCCCCTTCTTTCCCCGAAGATTTCTCTTTCTCCTCTTTTTCTTTTTCCTGGCTTTTCAATTCCCTGAGGGCGAGTTCCAGGTTGTGTTGCGCATTCTCCTGGTTTGGATCGATCCGAATGGCCTGCCGGTAATACTCGGCCGCCGAGGCGGCATCGCCCTCCTTGAAGGCCGCATTGCCCAGATTGTAGGCCGCCCTGAAACGGATCTCCCGTTCTTCCCCCCTTCTCAGAACACTGGAAAATGCCGCCATGGCCCCCTTGTAGTCGCCGGCCTGATACTCGGCACACCCCCGGTTATAGCGATATCTCAGGTCCCTGGGATGATCCATGTCCGCTTGGGAATAGATCTTCTGCGCCTCGGTAAACCGGCCCTTCCGGTACAGCTCATCCGGGTCCTCCGCCCCATGAGCAAGGGAGCCAAAAAATACCCCGGCCCACACAGCCATACGCATCAGGCGTCTCTTTCCCCTTAACGCATTCCGCGTTCCGCATTCCGCATTCCGCATTCAGATGCGCTCCTTTCCCACTTCACGAATCAGGCCTTCCACCAGCAGCAAGACAAAGGCGGCCAGAACAAACAGGGGAAACCGTTCCTCATACACCTTTATCTTGCCGCTCTTGAGTTCGGCGGCCTCTGTCCGCTGTTTGATCCCATCGAAATAGAGGAGATCCAGATCCAGGTCACCGGCCATTGATCGGACATAGGTCCCGCCGGTGGCCGAGGCGATTTCCGTGAGTCCCTCTTCATCCAGCTTAGACAGGATAAGTTGACCCTCAGCGTCCTTTTTGAACCCGCCTTTCCCGTCGGCCGAAGGGATGGGGCCTCCGGACGGATCCCCGATCCCGAACACAAAGATCTTGATCCCTTTTTTGGCCGCCTCACGGGCCGCCTGAAGTCCCCGGTTCTCGTTGTCCTCGCCGTCCGTGATCAGGAGAATAACCTTGTCGGTCTCGGATGCGGCGTCAAAGGAAGACATGGCATTCTGAAGCGCCGCCCCCAGATCGGTCCCCGGGACCGGCACCATATCCGGGCTCAGGGCAGTCAGAAACATGGCCAGGGCGCCATAATCCAGGGTGAGAGGACATTGTGTAAAGGCCGCCCCTGCAAAGGCCACCAGACCCACCCGGTCCCCCTGAACCACGCGAATAAAATCCGAGATCTCCCGCTTGGCCCTCTCCAGCCGGTCCGGTTCCACATCTTCCACCAGCATGCTTCGGGAGACATCCAAGACGATCATGATGTCCACCCCCTTCTGGCTGACCTCCTGATAATGGCTCCCCCACCGCGGACCGGCCAGGGCCAGAATCATCAGGATCAGGGCCGCCAACAGGCATGCGGACCTGAGAATTCGCCTTCCCTTTTGGATGTCTCCTGACAACCGGCTGAGGAGTTCCGGGTCGGCAAACCGTTCCATGGCCCGCGTCTTCTGCCGGTTGTAGACGATGAAGAGGAGGGCCGTCAGGGGCGCCAGCCATAAAAAATGGAGCATCCAGAGATAGGCAAAATTCATGGGATCACCCTCAGAATCCAGGTCTTGAGCAGGATCTCCAGCCCGAACAGGATGAGCGCCGGGACGAGGAACCAGGCGTAAAGCTCCTTAAAATGAAAGAATTCCTTGACCTTGACATCGGTCTTTTCGGCCCGGTCGATTATGTCGTAAATCTCTGACAGTTCCCGGCTGTCAGCGGCACGGAAATACCTCCCTTCTCCGGTCTCCGCCACCTTCTTGAGGGTCGTTTCATCCAGATCCACCTGCTGATGCACCAGGCGGGTTCCCAGAGGGGTCTTTACCCGGAAGGGGGCCGGTCCCTTTCCCCCCACACCGATGGTATAGATCTTGACGCCCAGTGCCCGGACCGCCTCTGCCGCTGCCAGGGGGGGGATCTCGCCCGCATTGTTACGGCCGTCTGTCAGGACGACCAGTATCTTGGACTTGGCCTTCAGGTCCTTCAACCGTTTTCCGCCGATGGCAATGGCCGATCCGATGGCGGTTCGGTCGCCGGCCATCCCGATTTCCATCTTGTCCACCAGCCCCATCAGGAGTCCCTTGTCAATGGTAAGGGGCGACTGGGTAAAGGCCTCTTCGCCAAATACCACAAGCCCGATACGGTCGGTTTCTCTCTTCTTGATAAAATCGCTGACCACTTTCTTCACAGCAGTCAGCCGGGTGACCGGTTCATCCCCCAATTTGAAGTCGAGGGCCTCCATGGAGCCCGAAGTATCCAGGCAGAGCATAATGTCCACACCCGGAGACCGGACATCCCGCGACACGTTATACAGCTGGGGTCTGGCCGCGGTCAGGACCAGAAGGACCAGGACGCATCCCCTCAGGATCACGGGCAGCCTCGCCAGGACCTGGTTTCGCGCACCGGCCATGGGGACCATTCTGGAGGTCATGGAGTAGGTGATGGCCGCAGGCCGCCGCCGGAATGCAAAGGCCGTCCACGCGGCCGCCGCCACCAGGAGGAAGAGGAGGACGGGGTAGGCAAGCCGAAACATCATGGGGCCGCCCCCTCATTCTGAATTGCCCGTCGACCGCCGATTCCGATGCCCCGGCCCTTGACGCTGTGATCGGCAGGATCCTTTTCAAAGGCCGAACCGGTCTCGCGGATATATGCGAGGGCCTGTTCGATCTCGTCCCGTTTCCTGGCGGGCGTCGGGATGAGGTCCGCGAATTTGACCAGGTCCGCATCCTGCAGCAGGGGGAGGATCTTCCGGTCCTCGGGGGCCTGGATCGAAAGGGCGATCTCCTGGGTGGTATACTCCGCCGCAGGAAATCCCCTGAGAGATTCCAGATAGCGTCTCAGGATTTCAGAAAATCGGAAATAGAATTCCTTGACATGGCCCTTTTCAAAAATCTCCTGGGATGCCAGCGCATGGATCTCCTTCTCCGCCAGGTGGTGCGGGGGGACCTGAACCCGGGGGAGCCCCCGCTTCTTCCGGCGCCTTCTCAGCCACAGAAAAATGCCAAGACCTGCCGCACAGGCCCCCAGGGCCGCGAGACCCCAACCCAGGGACTCCATGAAGCCGGAGCCCGTGGGGATAATTCCGTAGATCGGTTTGATCCGGGCCTCGTCCGGCCGCTCCCCGAGGTTTGAGAGGACCGTCAGGCCGACAGGGTCTGTGTGAAGAAATTCCGTGCTCCCTTCCGGGGTCAGAAAGGCCAGAGAGAGGGGGCCGGTCTTAAATTCGCCCAGCCGGTCCACCAGGAGCCGGATCCGGATCTCTCCATTATTCTTTTGGATACCCACCACATCAAGACCTTCGAGACCCTTGATCAAGGGTTCCGGGGGGAGTTTTGCCCCTTCCGGAAGCCGGTAGGTAAGCGCCAGTTCGACCATGCTCCCCACCCGGGCTGAATCCGGGATGAACCGGGTCTTCAACCGGGGTTCGGGGAGGTCTGAACCGCCTGCCCAGGCCCCTTGCACACAGAAAAGGAGGCAGAGCATGGTCAACCTCTTGAAACGGCGGTCCATTCCCCCCCTCATTGCCGCCGCCTCCTCATTTCAAAGAGCCGGGTCAGGGGTTCCACCACCGGTCCGTCGGTGGTCAGTTCCACGTGGTCGATCCCCGCCCGCCTCATGAGATCGGTCAGGTACGCCCGCTGCTCTGTACGGTAGTCTTGCCACCTTTTCCTGAGCCGTCTGCTGCGGGTGTCCAAAAGCGCGGTCTCGCCGGTTTCAGGATCTCTGAGGGCCACCAGCCCCACCTCGGGAAGGACCTCTTCGGCCGGATCCGTCACCTGGATAATCGTGAGATCGTGTTTCTTGGCCGTGAGCCTCAGAGATCTCTCAAAACCGGTATCCATGCAATCGGAGATGAGAAATGCGATCGAGTGGCGCTTTGCCACCCGGTTCAGATAGGTCAGGACCGCGTTGATATCGGTATTCAGGTCCTGGGGCTCGTAGGTAAAGATCTCCTTGATCAGGCGCCACACATGAGATGCCCCCTTCTTGGGAGGGATGTATTTCTCCACCCCGGAGCTGAAGAGGATGGCCCCCACCTTGTCGTTGGTCCGGATGGCCAGAAAGGCCAGCATGCCGGCCACCTCGGCCAGCAGTTCCCGCTTAAATTTTCCCCGGGTGCCGAAGAGATGGGATCCCGAGAGGTCCAGTATCAGGATAACCGTCAACTCCCGCTCCTCGTGAAAGACCTTGACAAAGGGACGGCCGAACCGGGCCGATACATTCCAGTCGATGGTCCGAATATCATCGCCCATCTGATATTCCCTGACCTCGGCAAACTCCATCCCCCGACCCTTGTAAGCGCTCTCGTACTGGCCTGCAAAGAGATCATTGGCCCTCCGTTTGGTCGTAAAGTGGAATCGCTGAATCTTCTTGTATACCGCCTCTGAAAGCATCTCAGGGGACCTCTATTCGTTCCAACAGGATCTTTATCAGGTCGTCTGCCTGCTTTTCTTCAGCCTCTGCCTCATAGCTGAGAATGATCCGGTGCCGAAAGACATCCGGCGCCATCGACTTGACATCCTGGGGCGTCACATAGCCTCGACCGCTCAGAAAGGCATGGGCGCGGGCGGCCATGCCGAGCCAGATGGATGCCCTGGGGGAGGCCCCGTAGCTGATCATGGGCCCGATATCAAGGCCGAACTCCTCCGGCCGGCGGGTGGCCGCGGTCAGTCGCACGATGTAATCCACAATGCGCTCCTCCATGTGGATCTGGTTCATGATCTCCTGGGCCGACCGTAGTTGTTCCACCGCCACCACGCCTTCCATCTCCTCATCCAATCCGGCATAGACCCGCGCCATGATCTCCTTTTCTTCCTCGGCTGACGGATAATCCACCTTGATCTTGAGCATGAAGCGGTCGATCTGGGCCTCCGGAAGGGGATAGGTCCCTTCCTGTTCAATGGGATTCTGAGTGGCCAGTACCAGAAAGGGATGCGCCAGCGGAAAGGTGGTCTCGCCGATGGTGATTTGCCTCTCCTGCATGGCTTCCAGAAGTGCGCTCTGGACCTTTGCCGGGGCACGGTTGATTTCATCCGCCAGGATGATGTTGTGAAAGATGGGCCCCTGCTTGATCTCGAAGGTGCAGGTATCCGGCCGGTAGAACTGTGTTCCTAGTATATCTGCGGGGAGGAGGTCGGGGGTGAACTGGATCCTCTGAAATGTGGTACGTATGGAGGCCGCCAGGGTCTTGACGGCCGTGGTCTTGGCCAGTCCCGGAAGGCCTTCCAACAGGAGATGACCGTCGCACAATAACCCGATCATCATCCTTTCGATGAGGTGCCTCTGGCCCACGATCACCTTTTCGATCCCGCCCATCACCTGCCTGACCATCAGACTCTCTTTTTCGACCTTGCGTGTGATTTCCTGTATATCCATCCGTTCTTCTCCTCCTGGTCGCGCCGGGGTGTTCCCCGGTCTCCCGTCGTCTCCATTCAGTCGATCGGCTTCCGGGGGGAATACAATATAACCAATTGATATAATTAAGCTAACAAGTTTTCAACAACACAATAAACACTTTATCCGGGTTGTCAAGGCATTACCGTTTACGGCAGCCATTCTCATTATGATGCGCCCTTGCAGTCACAATGCCGTGCGGGTGGCATCCTGCCACGACGTTTCGCGGCTGAAAAACCACTCCCAAAGGTCATCGTTTCAAAAAATGAGAACCGCTGCGTCCATGTATCTCAGCAGGTTCCACAGGCCCCGGCATTGCTGGGGCGGCATCCATTAACTCCGGGGCAACGCCCTGACAGGAACAGGACACCTCTTTCGGAGGAGGGCAGATGCCGCCGGGGGCGATTGGCCGCTTTACAGCGACACCATAAGGCGGCTGAGAGGAGAGGCGTTAGGTTAATGACTGAGGGGATATCCCTTTGCCGTGAGTTCCCCCGGGTGCACATGGGCAGGGGGAATCGGGCAAAAAGACCGGCATCCGGCGGCATGTGGCCGCCCCTGAAGCAGACCATGGCCGGTTTCCGGCAGGGGGCCGAAACCGAATTCACATCTTCTGCAGCATGCCCAGGGCCTCTTCAACCACATGGTCGGGGGTAAATCCAAATTTCTCATACAAAACCGCACTCGGCGCCGATGCCCCGAACCGGTCCATCCCGATAATCCTCCCCGAATCCCCCACATAGCGATGCCACCCCTGCGAAACCCCCGCCTCGATGGCAATACGGGCCTTGATGTCGGGGGGGAGGACCCGGCGACAATATGACGCATCCTGTTTTTCGAACAGCTCCCAGGACGGCATGTTGACAACCCGCACGGTGATCCCCTTCTCATGCAGTCTCTCGGCCGCCTTCAGGGCGATGTGGACCTCGGACCCGGTGGCGATCAGGATAAGATGGGGCACGCCGCCGGGGGCGTCTTTCAATATGTAGGCCCCCCGGGCCAGGTGGTCGGCTCCGGTATAAAGAGAACGATCCAGCTCCGGCACGCCCTGCCGGGTCAGGGCAAGGGCAACCGGCCCGGTCGATCGGAGGGCCGTCTTCCATGCCTCGGCGGTTTCATTGCCGTCGCAGGGACGGATCACCGTCAATCCGGGAATGGCCCTGAGTGCGGCCAGCTGCTCCACCGGCTGGTGGGTCGGCCCATCCTCGCCCAGACCGATGCTGTCATGGGTAAAGACGTAGATGACCTTCAGGCCCATGAGTGCCGCCAACCGGATCGCCGGCCGCATGTAGTCGGAGAAAATCAGGAAGGTCCCTCCATAGGGAATCACGCCGGAGTGAAGGGCCATCCCGTTCAGTATGGCCCCCATCCCATGCTCCCTCACCCCGAACCTCAGATTACGGCCCCCGTACGCATCCGCCTGAAAATCCGTTTCACCTGCGATCTCTGTTTTATTGGAGGGGGCCAGGTCCGCAGAACCGCCCATCAGGTTGGGGATATGCCGCGCAACGGCATTCAATACCTTGCCCGAGGCAACCCGCGTGGCCATCCCTTTGGGGTCTGCATCGAATGCGGGGATCTCTTGATCCCACCCCTCCGGGAGGACGCCGTCCATACAGCCCTCCCATGTGCTTGCCAGAGAGGGGAACGCCTCGGCGTATAAACCCACTCTCTCCTTCCAGATCTCTTCGTTCTCTCTCCCCTTTTCGATTGCGGATCGAAAGTGATCCCGCACCTCGTCAGGGACCAGAAAAGAAGGTTCTGCGGGCCAGCCGAGGTTCTCCTTGGTCCGTCGAAGCTCTTCTTCGCCCAGAGGTTCTCCATGGGCCGATGAACGATCCACCTTGTTGGGGCTCCCGTAACCGATATGGGTCCTGACGGCGATGAGCGAGGGACGATCCCCAACCTGCCGGGCGGTTTCAATGGCCGCCTCGATGGCCTCCAGGTCATTTCCGTCCGCCACACGCGCGACGTGCCATCCATAGGCCTCGAACCTGAGATCGCGCGCCTCGGTAAAGGAGATGTCCGTGGAACCCTCGATGGAAATATGGTTGTCGTCGTATAGATAGATCAATTTCCCCAGGCCGAGATGGCCTGCCAGCGAGGCCGCTTCGTGGGAAACCCCCTCCATGAGGTCTCCATCACTCACGATCCCGTAAGTAAAGTGGTCTACGATCGGATATCCGGGGCGGTTGAAACGGGCGGCCAGGAACCGCTCGGCCATGGCCATGCCCACGCCGCCGGCAAACCCCTGACCCAAGGGGCCGGTGGTTATCTCCACTCCGGGGGTAAGGGAATATTCCGGGTGGCCCGGGGTCCGGCTCCCCCACTGGCGGAATGCCTTAAGATCGTCCAGCGAGAGATCATATCCGGTCAGGTGGAGGAGACTGTAGAGAAGCATGGAACCATGCCCGGCAGAGAGGACAAACCGGTCCCTGTCAGTCCATCGGGGATTGCGGGGATTGTGCCGGAGAAAACGGGTCCACAAGACATAGGCCATCGGGGCAGCCCCCATCGGCATGCCGGGATGTCCCGAGCGCGCCTTTTCCACACCGTCCGCCGAGAGCATCCGAATGGTATTGACGCACAACGCATCCAATTCTGATATCATTTTCCGGTCGAGCTCCTTTCAATTCGGGTTGGAGTAGGATGCCGTCCCCCGCACCCTCTTGAGAATCATCGGAATAAAAAAGGAAAAAATAAAAATCGCCGCGGCAAAACCGACTTCCAGAGAAATAAGGTCGTTCCACCGCCCTGAAACCCAGACATTTTTCAGCATCCCGCCCAGAAAAGTAAGGACAAAGATGGAGACGGCGACCCCTAATCCGGTTCCGATGAAAAAATCCCGGAAATGGACTTTTGTCACACTCAGGCCATAGTTCATCGGGGTGAAGGGGGAATTGAGGAGACGGAGATAAAGCACCGTTGTAAACCCGTTTCTCTCGATGGCATCGTCATATCGCTTCAGCCGGTCTCCGATCATGGAGGCGACAAAATCCCTCCCCAATGTCCTTCCCACAAAGAAGGCCATGCTCGCCCCGGCCATGGCGCCCAGCCATCCGCAGAAAAAGCCCCATGAGGCCCCGAAGAGCCCGGCGCCCAGGAGGATCGGGATGCTCGCCGGGACAAAGAGCGATATGGCCACGGCCTCGAGGAGAATGAACAAAACAGGGGCCCACCCCCCTGTCGCATTCAGAAGGCGGCCCAGAGAATCGGGGGTGAGCAGGTCCTTTGCAGGCGTGAACCGAAAAAAACAGACGGTCCCTGCCAGAAAGAGGACGAGGACCAGGAACTTCCCAATCATCTTCCGGGTGACCGTTTCTTTTGAATCAAACATTTTTTTCATCGCAGAGATACCCATCGGCAGGGTCCTCTTTACCAGCTTTTTGACGGGTAATCAACGATCAAATTCCGAAGTCAGAGGGCAGAGGCAGCAAAGCGCCATCCCATCATCCACCCATCCAGTACCCCGCATCCGGTCAGATCTGCCCCTTCAGTTTTGCCCAGGCAAGACCCAGGTACTCGTGCACTGCGGCAGTCGAGTCCTGCAGGGCGTCCACATTGGGGAAAAACCATGCAGGCGTCACAACCGGTTCTCTGTCCCTTGTCATCCCGGCGGGTGCGGGGATCGGGCGCATGCCCTGATTTCTGAAGAGCGCCATGGAACGCCGCATGTGAACGGCCGAGGTAACCAGCACAAACGGGCGGTCCCCCACAATCGGCCGGATCAGGCGCGCCTGGTCCTTTGTATCATTGGAACCGGACTCAAGAATGATATGGCGGCGGTCCACTCCCAGAAAGCGGCCCACATCGGCCATGACCTGGGCCTCAGGCACAGGATCAAAGGCCCCGCATCCCGATAGGACAAGCTTGCTTCCGGGATGTTGACGGAATATCCGGACGCCTTCCATGAGTCGAAGGAGCGAGTGACAGGTCAGCCAGCCGGTGACGGGGAGGGACGGATCGGCGGCATGTCCTCCGGCAAGGACCACGATGTAATCTATCTCCCCTTCAGCAGCAGGATCCGGAATCGATGTCCTTTCGGGCATGTAGGCCTCAAAGGGATTTTTCAAAGGATCATCAATGGCCCTGGACACCGGCAGATAGCTCATTATGGCAAGGGAAACCAGGCCAAGCGTTACCAGGATCTTTCCGGTGATCACCTTCCTTCCGCGCCACAGCAAAAAAACGCCCACAAGGGAGATCAGGAGGCACGCCGGCAAGGGAAGCAACATCGAACCGATGATCTTTTTGAGAAGAAACATCCTTGAAATTCCTTTTGGATTATCGATTGATAATTAAAAAGCCACGTCAACATCCGGCACCTGGAAAAAGAAGTGCCTGAGGCGAGCTGAGATAACCGAATCAACCGAATTAAAAAATCCACATCCGTAACGAGACACGGATCATCCATCCTTATCATTCGGCAATAAGCCATCTCCTGAAGTCGCGATCTTGGACCCATCCACCGCCCGAGTCGCAAAAAACTATTGTAAAGCGAGGGGAAAAAAGATACAAACAATCCGCCTATGGTTGCGCCGAGTGCCGCCAGCCTTGCGCGGGCCGACTATTTCCAGGGGGATGCTGATGGACGATATTTTAGACTTTTTTGTTTGTGATGCCTGTTCCAATAAGGATTTCAATCTGGTTTACAACTTCTGTCTCCGGTTTCATGGAGTTAATTTTTCTGATGACCTGATCTATGACAAAATTGTGCAGGAACGGTATCAATGTACCGCGTGCAAGAAGACATTCACCAAAAACGAGATCGAAGAAGGGCTTTCCGGACTTCGAAAAAAACGCAAGAGGCCCTAAAAGTTTATCTCATACTGTTCCATGTGGAAATCTTCCTTGCCCATAATGATGATCCTTCTACCGATCCTTTTTTCCAGGTCAATAATGGACTTCTGTTCTTCTTCCTTGAGGGCCTTTTCAATTTCCGGGTTTACCAGGATGTAGACTTTCCCCCCCTCTTCAGGGTTTCCGCACTCCCTTTCCAGGTCCCTGAATATTTCGTAGCAGATAGTCTTGGCCGATTTGAGGGTACCGCGACCCTCACAATAAAAGCAGGTGTCGTTCAGCAACCGGTTCAGGCTCGCCCGGGTCCGCTTCCGGGTCATCTCGATCAGCCCTAAATCGGACATGGGCAAGACATTTGTCTTGGCCCTGTCTTTACTTAACGCCTCTTTGAGGGCCATGAACACCCGATGGCGGTTGGCGACCTTTTCCATGTCTATGAAGTCGATGACAATCAGCCCTCCGATGTTCCTGAGCCGCAATTGAAAGGCGATCTCCTTGACGGCCTCCAGATTGGTTTTAAGGATGGTTTCTTCCAGATTCCTCTTTCCGACGTAACTCCCGGTGTTCACATCTATGGAGGTAAGGGCCTCTGTCGGTTCGACCACGATATACCCCCCGGATTTCAACCATATCTTAGTCCCCAGCGCACGGGAAATCTCTATTTCCACCCCAAACGCGTCAAAGATGGGATCCGCCCCTTCATACAACTCGACCGAATACCTAAGCTTCGGGGCAAAGGTATCGATAAACTCCATGATCGTCTCATATTCTTCCTCCGAATCGATGACCAGACGGTCCACTTCTCTTGTGAACAGATCCCGCACCGCTCTCAGGGAAATGGAGAGATCCTTATATAGGAGACCGGGGTTTGACCCCTTTTCCATTTTCCCCTGAATGTTGCCCCAGAGCTTCAGAAGGAAGTCCATCTCGGCCGCCAGTTTCTCTTTGGTCCCGCCCTCTGCAACGGTCCTCACGATGAACCCGAGAGAATCAGGCCTGAGCTTCCGGATAATCCCCTTCAGCCGTTCCCGTTCCTCTTTGTCCTCTATTCTTCGGGAGACCCCGATATGATTGACCGTAGGCATGAGGACCAGGTGTCTTCCCGGAAGGGAAATATGAGAAGTCAGGCGGGCGCCCTTATTTCCCAACGGTTCTTTGGCCACCTGAACCATGATATTCTGACCTTCATGGAGCAGTTCCTCTATCTGCAAAGAGGTTTCATGGGGGATGTCAGGTTGCAAGGCCTCGGAGTCCGGCTCCTCGCCCTGTCCGACCTCCTCCCCGGCCTGGCTGTTCTCAAGCATCATCTTTTCAAGGTCTGAAAAATCCTTGTAGACATCAGATACATAGAGGAAGGCCGTCCTGCCCAGCCCGATGTCGACAAATGCGGCCTGCATCCCCGGCAGGACCCTGGCGACCCGACCTCGATAAATATTTCCGGTCAACTCCTGCCCGGTATCTCGTTCGATGTGGAGTTCTACCACCGCGTTATCTTCTACAAGGGCGACCCGGGTCTCATAGGGTCTGGCATTAATAATCAGTTCATTGGGCATGAGGGATGCCTCCTTGGCCTTAAATCGTCATTGCCGAATTTGTAACACGCACCAGGTGCAGAACAGCGTCCTGGAGCGGCAATCGACATCGTCCTTGAGATCCTCCCGGCCGCGGGCGGGATCAGCCCTGCCTTCTCTGCCTGAGTACAAACGGCTTTCCAGGAGGGGGTCGGGGTATGGACCTCCTGCAGCCTGCTCCGGGCATCTTGGTGAATCCCGAGCAATCAGACCCCTGACTGCTCCAACGTCTGGCCCGTCTTCATCACCTTCATGTTCCGGAGATCTTCATCTTTCAGGGAAAAAATGCCTTTCATAATCTCCGTCGGTTTCAGCCCCGGACCCTCCCGCTCCCTTAAAATCAGGCATGCCTTATCCGGAGGGATGAGAGAAATGTCGCTCACAAGGGACCGGACGTCGATCTCATGTTCTCCTTTTTTGCCTTTCTTGACCATTGGGAAATGCTCTGACCGAAGGAACTTTTCCAGATCTTTTTCCCTGTTTCTCAGATCAAGGGTTATCAGAAACCGGCTTTCGCTGATGTGGACTCTTTTTTCACCGGGGGGAATCTCTTGCACAACAGTCACATCCACGCCCTCGGGAAGCTCCGCATTAATTCTTTCCTTTATCGTAGAGACATCCACCGGATGGAGGAATTCCACCTGCATCAGTTCTTCCATGCTTTCGGTCCCCACCGGGAGGGCGGTAAAAAACGAAACCTTGGGCATGGGGTGGTACCCCTTGGAACAGGCCGGCGCCAGTCCGGCCCTGCGAAAGGCCCGGACGAGAACCCGGACAAGCTCCAGATGACTGAGATGCCTTGCCCTGTCAAGCTTCCGGTAGGTAATGCGGTATCTCTTGACAGATTCGGGTGAAGACCCAATGCCACCGCCGGTGGCTTTAGCGGAGGCTATCCCGGGACATGGGTAAAAGACCGGATCCACCTCCTGATGATCACAAACACCGCACTCCAGGCAGTGGTGCCTGCAGTCGGGGGTCAGATCCGCCTCTGCGGCCTTTTTCCATTCTTTTCTGAGAAACGCCTTGGTGACCCCCGATTGAATATGGTCCCACGGCAGGGTCTCCTTCAAGTCCCTTTCACGATAAAGATAGAAATCCGGATCCACCCCGCAGCGGGAAAAGGCCTCTTCCCAGGCCTCTTTGTTGAAATGTTCTCCCCATGCATCGAATTTCGCCCCGAGACGCCACGCCTCCATGACCACGCGGCCCAGCCGCCTGTCGCCCCGTGAAAAAATTCCCTCCAGCCAGCTCAATTCGGGTTGATTCCATTTCACTCGTATCCGGCTTCCCCGGAGGCCGTCCTGGATCCGATGTATCCGCCGTCTGCTTTCCGCCAAAGGGACCTGTGAGGTCCACATGAACGGGGTGTGGGCCTTTGGTACGAATGTCGAGATGCTCACGTTCAGATTGGCCTTCTTCCCTTTTCTCCCCTCCAGCCGGGTGATTTGCTTGGAAAGGTGGATAATATCCAGTAGATCGCTTTCTTCTTCATATGGGAGCCCGATCATAAAGTAAAGCTTAATCAGGTTCCAACCGGCCCGGTAAACCGCCTGCGACGTTTCCAGGATATCCTCCTGGGTCAATCCCTTGTTGATGATTCTTCTGAGCCGGTCATTACCGGCCTCGGGCGCCAGGGTAAAGCCTGTCTTTCTGACCCGTTTGATCTCTTCCATCATCTCTGGATCCAGGCTGTCCACTCGAAGGGAGGGAAGACTCACTCCGATGTTTCTGGGAGACAGCCTGTCCATCAACGCCTTGAGCAGGGGGGCGATACAGGTGTAATCGCCGGAACTCAGGGAGAGCAGCGAAAGGTCTTCATAGCCCGACCATTTAAGGGTGTTTTCCGCTTTTTCCAAAATGGATGCGAGACTTCGTTCCCGCACCGGGCGGTAAATCATCCCTGCCTGGCAGAAACGACAGCCACGGGTACACCCCCGTGCAATCTCAATGGCCACCCGGTCATGGATAAGCTCGGTGAATGGGACAATCTGATGCTCCGGAAAGGGATAGGCATCCAGATCGGAGAGGACGGCCTTTTTCACCTCCCCGTAATCTGCGTGCACAGGGACGATCTCCTTTACCGTGCCATAGGGTCCATAACGGATATCAAAAAAGGAAGGGATGTATATGCCCCTCACATGACGCAAAGTGTGGAGCAGATCTTTTTTGTTTATCCTCCGGCCGCGTTTGGCCTCCCTCACAGCGCGGCATATCTCCAGGGCCACGGATTCGCCGTCGCCCACCACCATCAGGTCAAAAAAATCCGCAACAGGCTCGGCATTGAAACAGGCAGGCCCACCGGCAATCACCAGGGGATCGTTGTCAGATCGATCCCGGGCCAGGGGCGGGATGCCCGCAAGATCCAGCATATTGAGGACGTTTGTATATGAGAGTTCGTGCTGGAGACTGAAACCGACCATATCAAAATCCCTGACGGGACGGTCCGATTCCAGTGTGGTGAGAGGGATTTTCAACCGCCTCAGCTCCGCCTCCATATCCATCCAGGGACAATAGACCCTCTCAGCGGACAGCCACGCCTCGGCATTGAGAATATGGTAAAGGATCTTCAGGCCCAGATGGGACATCCCCACCTCATAGACATCCGGGAATGCGAGGGCGATGGACACCTCTGTTTGGGATAGGTCTTTCCTGACGGTATTTATCTCTCCGCCGATATAACGGCTCGGACGGGAAATGTCGGCAAAACAGCTCTGATCTAATATGGACATGATATGGGTGCTCGTTGCTGGTTACTGGTTATTTGGTTCCTGGTCGCGGATACACTTATCACCTTCTCACCTTCTTACCCTCTTACCTTCTTACCTTCTTACCTTCTTGTTTTCTTGTCTTCCGACGGATGGCGGCAGGTTACGGGTTACCTTCAGCTTTTAACTTTCGCCCTGTTACTGGTTGCTCGTTGCTGGAAACTACGTCCAGCGCGCAAGCCCATAAAAACACGCCTTTTCCTCACGCCTCACGCCTCACGCCTTGCGCCTCACTCAGCGTTGATCGGAGAGGGAGCACGATCGTAATTTCAGCACCGCCCCCGGGATGATTTCGGCCCCAAGCCTTCCCTTCCAGCCGGTCAATGATCCGCTTCACAATGGCCAGGCCCAGACCGGACCCCCTTTCCTTGGTGGTGAAAAAGGGGAGAAAAATGCGAGGAAGGTCTTTTCCGTTAAATCCTTCTCCGGTATCCCGAATAACCACAGTGACCTGAGTGGCTCCGGAGCCAGCCGATCTACGGTTCAACGATGTGGTGACGGTGAGGGTCCCGCCCTTGCCCATTGCCTCGGATGCATTGAGCAGGAGATTCCAGAAAACCTGTTTGAGCTGTCCTGAATCCGATTCTATCACCGCCGGATCTTGAAAATCAGTGACCACGGCGATTCCCGGATGAAATCGCTGGCTGTTCTTAAACAACTCCAGGGATTCAGTGATCAATTGATTCAGATCGAATTCGGTCAACCTCGGCCTCTGGGCCCTGGCAAAGAGGAGGAAGTCTGCCACCAGATCGTTCAGCCGCGCGGTCTCTCTCAATATGATATCCATGAGCCGGCTGTTGACATCGGTCTGTTCGATTTCATCTCTCAGCATTTCGATGGATCCGCTGATGGATGCCATTGGGTTTCGGATCTCATGGGCCATTCCCGCGGCAAGTTCGCCGATAAGGGCCAGCCCTTCCACCTCTTTCATCTCTTCCTGGATCTGTTTCATTCGCGTCACGTCCTGGAGGGTGAGGATCCATCCTTTCTGCTCACTCAACGCATACCGGAGAGGGGAGATGGAGACCTGTAGATGCATATCTTCTTCATCCGGCCTCGGGCAGCTGATATCGATCAGCTGTGTTTGTAGGCCGGATGGACCCGAAATCAAGAAGGGGCTGGCCAGGTGTGTGGCCAAACGGGGCAGATGGTCACGGATGGGATGCCCGCAGACCCGGGCCGCTGTTAAACCGAACATCTTTTCCGCCGCTGGATTAAATAGGATAATCCTTTCCTCCTCATCCAGAACGATCAACCCCGACATCAGGCTCCCGATAATGCTTTCATTGAGGACCTCCAGCCGGGTGAGGTCGCTTTCTCTGACCCGCAAGGCGGCCCGGCTTTTTCTCGTCTGCTCCGAGAGAAAGCTGCTGAGATACGCAACCAGATAGAAGGCGGCCATGTTTGCAGCAATGGTAAAAAAGAGGTAGGAACTCTGATACTGATCAGGATAGCTCAACCGGCTGGATAAGGGGTGAACGACGCCATAATAATGAAGATCCAGCAGCAGTCCGTAAAAAATGCTGCTGCTGGAGGCCACGATCATGCCGCCTCTCCGGTAGAGGAGGATGCTTCCGCTGAATATGCTCAGGATATAAAGGAAGGAAAAGATGCTCTCAATGCCGCCGGTCGTGTATATGAGGACGGTGATAATGAAGGTGTCCACAAGCAGCTGAAGATATGCCTGCAGCCTGATATTCTTCGACCGCTTCAACAGAAATACATAAATAATGCTGATAGAATAGACACTTGCCAGAAGAAGGTAGTGGGAGGTATGGATGTCCCCGACATAGGTGCGGCTCGCCCGAACCTGGATAAAAATGAGGGCGCCCAAAAGAAAGGAAATGCAAAGCACCCTCAAGAGCATCAGAATCTGAAGTTCCCGCAGGAGTTCCTCTTGAGGTGTTTTCTGTTTGGGGCTGATCATGTTCAGGAATTACGATCCCATGGCAGCAGCCATACTGAAGATGGGCAGGTACATGGCGATGACCAGCCCACCGATAGATCCCCCGAGGAATACCATGAGCAAGGGTTCCAGCAAGGAGGTCATCGCCTCCACAGCGGCATCCACTTCGTCGTCATAGAAGTCTGCGATCTTCCCGAGCATCGTGTCCAGCGCCCCCGTCGCCTCGCCCACCGCGATCATCTGAACGACCATGCTGGGAAATATCTCATTTTCTGAAAGGGGTTCGGCAATGGGCTGTCCCTCGGCGATGCTGGAACGGACCTCGAGTATCACCTCTTCGAGCACCACATTGCCCGATGTCTTGGCAACAATTTCCAGGGCGGTTATGATAGGGACCCCGCTGCTGATCATCGTCCCCAGGGTCCTGGAGAATCTGGCCACCGCCACCTTTTTCAGCAAGGGGCCGAATATGGGCAGCTTGAGTGCCAGGGTGTCCGTGGTCTTCCTGCCGCTTGCCGTGGCCCGGTATCTTTTAAACAAGAACGCCAGGACCACGAAGCCACCGACCATGTAGTGAATATTGCCTTTGGTAAAATTGCTCATCGCCACCACCATCTGCGTGGGAATGGGGAGGGCCTTGCCAAAGCTTGCAAACATCTCCTGAAATACCGGAATGACAAAGATCATGATCACGGCGATAACGATGACGGCAATTGCGACCACGACAATGGGGTAGGTCATGGCCCCTTTGATCCGGGACTTGAGTTTTTCCGCCTTCTCTATGTACGTTGCCAGGCGCTGGAGGATCGTATCCAGAATCCCTCCCACCTCACCGGCCGCGACCAGATTGACGAAGAGGTCATCGAACACCTTGGGGTGCTTCTCCATGGCCTCGGCAAGGCTCGATCCCCCTTCCACGTCTTTCACAACCTGCTTAAGGATGCCCTTAAAGGTCTTGTTTTCGGTCTGGTCCGCAAGAATGGTAAGGCCCTGCACAAGAGGAAGGCCCGCGTCGATCATGGTTGAAAACTGCCGGGTGAAGATGACGATGTCTTTGCTGGTCACCTTCGGCTTCATAAAAGAGAGATTTTCAAAGAGATCCTTCGGCTTGACCTTAAGCTTCTTAACCGTAAGATTACGCCGTTTTAGCTGGAGGGCTGCCGATTTTTCATCCACGGCCTCCAGTTCTCCTTTTATCACCCGACCTTTCCGTGTCTCCGCAACCCAGGTATAGACCGGCATTCCTCTCCTCCCTTAAAGGGTTCCAAGCCGACAGGATACTCAAGCACCGCTGTATTCTCTTTGGTTTCCTTTAAGCCCCGAAAAATTTGGCCGAGAATAGATAATATAGCCCCTTCTGTCAAGGGACCTGACCAGCCTCCCGGGGCGGATCATTGTCGACGGACCTGAATATGAACGCTGAAACCGGCCTTGGGTATTGCTGGGTATCCGGGTCTGTCGCCTCGGATCCGGAAGTTCTCCACCCTATGCCCTGTCCGGCGTCTTGCGCTTGAAATACGCTCTAACCCTATCCAGAGAGATATGGGGCGGTTTGCCAAGAAACCGGTCCTTTGCCGTCATCACCCTTCTCACCGACTGATGGAGCCGCTCCAAAGGCACTTCTTTGCGGAGGAGACCATCCCTCAGTCGTGCCATCCCTTCCAAGACAGCCCCCTGATCCTTACATATCAAAAGGATATCGCAGCCGGCCACAAATGCGGCCACAGCGCCTGCAGCCACGCCCCATCCCTTCTGAATAGCTCCCATCTCCAGGTCGTCCGTGACGACAAGACCGTCAAACCCCAACCTTTCCCGCATCAGCCCGGTGACAACTCTGTGGGACAGGGTGCCCGGGTATTCAGGATCGAGTGCCGGATATAGGGCATGAGAGGTCATGACCGCGGAAACCCCCTGTTCCATGGCCGCCCTGAACGGAAGGAGATGGGATTCCTCTATCTCATCCATATCCGCCTCGATGGTGGGCAGGTCGTGGTGGGGATCGCGGGTGGCCCTGCCCAGGCCGGGGAAATGTTTCGCCACCGCCATCACCCCGTTTTCCTGGAGGCTTTTCACCACGCACTGTCCCAGCATGGCGACCTTCTTGGGGTCGTGGCTGAATATCCGACCGTCCAGGTGTTGTTCGAGCGCTCCCATCCGGACGTCAACCACCGGTGCCATATCCATGTTCAGGCCGACCAGTCCCATCTCTCTCGCGGTTGTCTTTCCGAATTCCAAGGCCCGTTCCGTGGCATGGGGGTCGTTTCCGATGACGCTGTTGCCGGGGAACCGGGTAAACGGTTCCTGCAACCGGGCAACCCGGCCCCCCTCCTGATCAACGGCCAGAAAGAGGGGGATCCCCTGGCTGTCCATGGCGGCCTCCTGCAGACGGCTGCAAAGGGTGGCGACCTGGATGGGGGTTTCGATATTCCTTGCAAACAGGATGACACCCCCCAGAGCGCGGTCCCGGATCAGTGCCTCCGTCCCTTTGTCCATCTCGGGTCCGGGGATTCCTGACATGAACAACCTGCCGATCCAGCTATTCAATTCCGACAGGTCCAGTGTGGAATGCATCTATCGGTGTTCCTCCGATTTTTTGAGGAATATTCATTGACATGCCTGTTTATGGTGTATAATCACTTCATCATAAATGCAACGGAAAAAGACGTCATGAAGGCAATGATCCTCGCGGCCGGCCTCGGGACGAGGCTGAGACCCCTGACCCTGAAAAGGCCGAAGCCCCTCATGCCGGTGGGCAACCGGCCGATGATCGACCGGGTCATCCAATACCTCAGGCGATACGGTGTTCACGAACTCATCGTGAACACCCATCATCACAAAGAGCAGCTGGCGGCCCATCTGGACAGCGGGCGGCCTTTCGGGCTCAAGATCCAGGTCAAGGCGGAAACACGCATCCTGGGAACGGGCGGGGGCATCAAAAACACCGAGGGATTCTGGGATCATGCGCCCTTTATCGTCATGAACAGCGACGTTCTGACCGATATCGACCTGGTCCGGGCATTCCGATTCCATCAGGAGAAAGGCAACCTGGCCACCCTCATCCTTCATGACTGCCAACCTTTCAACCAGGTGCGCATAAACCATGATCTTGACATTCTGGATATCGCTGCGGCCCCCGGCCCCGACAGACTGGCCTTTACAGGGATTCATATCATGGAACCGGGCCTTCTCTCCCATATCCCGGCGACCGGGTTCTCCAGCATCATCGATTGTTACCTGAGGCTGATCAGGAAGGGATATCCGATCCGGGCCCATGTCTCAAAGGGGCATTACTGGCGGGATGTGGGGACCATCCGCAGTTATCTCCTCGCCAACCAGGAGGCGTTGCACGGCAATCGCCGGCTGTCCGGATCGGGTTCCCGGATCCATCCCTCTGCCGTGGTTACGGACTGGGCGGTCATGGGCCATGGAACCATACTCGAAGCGGCGGCGGAAATAGGCCGGTCTGTTCTCTGGGAAGGGGTAACCGTCCAAAAGGGCGTCCGGGTGATGGACAGCGTGGTGATGTCATCCCGGACAGTGACGGAAAACCTCATCGGGGGCGTCCTGTGAACTCCGACTTGAAAAACGCCTTCCTGAGCCGCCTGACGGCATGGGGCCATGCCCCGGACCGGATCAGGTTCCAGCGGCTTGCCGGGGACGGCTCCAGGCGCATCTTCTGGCGGATCGCCACGCAGAACCCGGGGATCTCTCTCATCGCCATGTCCAATCCCCCTGATGACCCCGCTGCCAGGGCCGAAAACCATGCATATCTCAATATCGGCATGCACCTCCGACAGAAGGGGATTCCGGTCCCGGAGATCTATGAATACGATCTTACCTCCGGCTGGTTCATCATGGAAGACCTGGGATCAACGCACCTGCAGGATGCGGCCACCTCCGGAGAGGACCCCCTGCCCATATACGAAAAGGTGCTGGGGCATCTTTTTTTCCTCCAGGTCGAGGGGGCAGCGGGCTTTGACCCTTCGTGGTGCTGCCAGACCGGGCGTTATGACCGGACCGTCATGCTGCGATATGAGGCGGACTACTTCAAAGACGCCTTTCTGGGCCGCTATCTGGGGCTCTCCGGAGACGTGCCGGGGCTGGATCACGGATTTCGCCATCTGGCGGAAACCGCTTCCAGGGCGGATTCATGCTTTTTTCTCCATCGCGACTTCCAGTCACGGAACATCATGATTAACAAGGGGGAAATCGGTTTTGTGGACTGGCAGGGGGGGCGCCTGGGTCCCCTTGGCTATGATCTGGCCTCCCTGATCATCGATCCCTACACCCGGCTTTCCCGAGTGCACCAGCAAACCATCTATGAGCATTATCTGGACATGGTCAAGGGCCACAGTTCTACATGGGCCGGGGCAGTTGAGAGATACTATCCCTATCTCGCCGTTCAACGGAACCTCCAGATGCTGGGAGCCTTTTCCCATCTGATACAGGTAATGAACAAGCTTTATTTCGAGGCATACATCCCCCCGGCGTTACATACCCTTGACGGCCTGCTCCATCAGATCAGCGACCGGGAAATCTCCCCTCTCAGGCATCTGGTAAGGGAGGTGACGCACCACAAGAAAATCCTCGACATCCCTCGACCATCGGGGTAAGATTTTTTTGTCGGTGACGGGAGACTACTCTCGGAAAGGAGGATTGATGGCGAAAAAGAGACTGTTCGAGACAGGGGACATGGTAACCGCATTTACGGGACAGCCCGGAATAGTGATTTCCGAGGCAATGCTCGCAACGGCCGGAAGCAGACGAAAGCAAGGAAAACGGCCGGGGCACTATTTTGCACCCGGCTGCTGCCGTCATCCCGACTATGTGGTTCAGGTGCCGGTCCTGTTCGAGGATGGGACATATGATGTGATGAGAGCCATGAACATCAAGAAGGCCCCCGACCTGACCGATGCAATAAAATCTCACCTTAAAGGGATGATGGGTACGCTGAAAGGGCAACAGGAGCCCTCTGACAAGGAGGAAGGTTAATGGACGAGTGTATCTTCTGCAAAATTGTGAAGGGCGAGATCCCCAGCTTCAAGGTGTATGAGGATGAGAAGGTCCTGGCCTTTGAGGACATCAATCCGATCTCACCCGGTCACACCCTCATCATTCCCAGGAGACACGCCAGAGATCTGTGGGAGATTTCAGACGATGACCTGACGGCCATTCATCTGGCATCCAAAAAGGTGATTCAGGGGATAGGGAAGGTCCTGAATCCTTCAGGGGTGGCCTGCGTTCAATTGAACGGCCCCGGTGCCAACCAGGTGGTGTTGCACTATCACCTTCACCTGGTCCCCAGGGTCCCCGGAGGACCTGAGCTTCCTGTGGCAGCCTGGGACCTTAAACCGGGCGACATGGAGGCGATCAAAGGGACTGCGGCCAAAATTGCCGCGGCCATCAAACAGTCCCTATAAATTCCCTTATTCCATCAGTTCAACATTCCAGTAGAGGTAATCCCGCCACGATGTGGGGACCTCCCTGAACCCGATGGTGATCCTGAGAGAGGGGAGCCATGTGGGCCTGGCAGGCTGGCGGATCAGGGTCATATTGGCTTCATTTGGGGTGCGGCCCCCCTTTCTCCGGTTGCAGTCCATGCAGGAGGTGACGATATTGGTCCAGAGGGTCCTCCCTCCCCGGGACTTGGGGATCACATGATCGTAGCTCAACTCTTCCACAGGGAGTTTGCGGCCGCAATACTGGCACTGGTATTTGTCCCTGGCGTATATATTCTGCCTTGAGAATTTCACGGCGTTTTTCGGCTTCTTGACCATCCTGAGGAGCCGGACCACGGACGGCAGTTTGATGGTAAAACTGACCGAATGGATCTCCCTCCCGTATTCCTCAAGCACCTCCACCTTGCCCAGCATGGAGAGGGTGATCGCCTTCTTCCAGTTGATGATCTTGAGAGGCTCATAGGTGATGTTCAAAAGCAAGACCTGTTCCATATACCTGTACCCGCCGAATCGGTGCCAATGCTGAAAAAAACCATGTGCCCCTTACCGGACAGCAACCACGTAATACAAAACATACCCCTTCATACATGCATTTGGTATAGATACACATAAGTTTAGCACAAATGGAACCAAAAGACAAGTATAAAATTCGAGTGCCCGTTCATGACTGCAGCGCCCCCCGGTATTTTGTGCGTAAAGTCTGTAATGTGGCCCCGTGAGGGCATTTACTTCGGTCACCTGTTTCGGCCGGCAAGGGCCTTCAGTCTCTCTCGATGCCACCGGACCGGCGGCGAGATCAGTCTTTTTTGCTCTTCCGGACTCAACAGGCGCATCCCCTTTACCGGCGGGGGCGAAGGGACCGAAAGGATCGTGTCCATGGTCAGCGCATCCTGGATCCCGAGGCCTGCCGCCGTGCGGTTCATGTGGCAGGCCGTACATGCCCGCCCGAACGGGGCGGTGGTATGGGGCACATGGGGCATGAACGCCCAGCCCTTTCCTGAGCCGTCCCCCCTTTGCGGGGCCACGCTGTCCAAACGAACATTCCCCCAGCGGTCCACGTGGGAGATGAGGTACTGGTACAAGGGGCGCAGGACGGCATATGTGTCGGCATGGTCCACGCCCAGGGGCATCGGTTCCCACCGCCTGAAGCGCCATCCCACAGACCAGATCCCTTCCCTTTCCGAATCGGACAGATAATCGACAGATGTCGGATAGGCTGTATCCGGGCCCTCGGCATAGGCCTTCAATTTCTTCTGAAGCCGGGGATCCCCCTGGTTGCTGAGATCCCGCCACTTGTAGTCATGGATCCGGTCTTCACGTATGACGCTCAGTCCATAATCCTGAAACGACCACTGGGCGTGGCAGGCGCTGCACCGGACCCTGGAGTGGGCCTCGATCCTGTGGCCGGTGGAATCCGGACGGAAACTCGGCAGCCGGTGTTCTCTTCCATGACTCTTGGAAATAAACAGATGCCCGGAGGGCTCCTTCCGGATCGCCGGGTTCGTCATATCCGCGGCCTTTTCACCAAATCCGCCGTGGCAGTCACTGCACGACCGTTTCGGGACCTCCATCTGGCAACTGTACACGCGGCCGTCCCCCATGACATCGCTCCGGGTGTGACAGTCGATACACCAGAGGCCCCTTTCCGCGTGGATGTCCCTGGCCAGTCGGTGATGATCCAGCCCATGGGTCATCGGTCCGGGGCTCCCGTTTATCGTGGGCGACCGGTACACGTCGCTGGTGTCATGCTGGAACAGCCCCTCGTAATCAGCGCCCACATGGTTTTGGGCGTGGCAGTGGAGGCATTGATCGTTGGGGATCCGGGTGGTAAAGGCGTGCCTGGCAGGGTATCCGGGTCTGGAGGAACCGATGGCCGGATCGCCACCCGCATATCGACCCTGGTTATTGTACAGCACGTGACACGCAGCGCAGCCGGTTGCCCTGTAGAGTCCTGGGCCCTCCGGGCCTTTTCCGTGGATGTGACACCTGAGACATCGCCTTCTTAAAAAATCATCCACCAGCATGGCCGGGGTTTCCGGATAGACCAGGGATTGGGGAGCCGGCAACGGCTTGAGGGGCCCGCTCAGCCCGTAAGCGGCCGGGGCCGCCGTCTCCTGTGCCCCCCAAAGGTAACGCGTCTGATTGATCACCCCGGCCATGGTCGAATGAAGGGAATTGCGAACCATCTTGATTTCGGTTTCATGGCATGGACCGCAGAACACCGCTGCCCGGTCAGGGGCCGAAGGATTCCGCACGATTTTCTGATGCCCCGGGAGGGACTTGGCGTCTCTGTCCCCGGGCACCAGGTGGCAGTCAGCACATGGAAACGGGTGCCTGTCACTGATGGATTCAATCCCCTGATGGCACCTCAGGCAGTCGGCATAGTCGATTTTTTCCGGGGCCGGGGTCTGGGGAAAGGTGCCGGAACTCCATAAAATAATCCCTGTCACCGCCAGCCAGAACGCCATGATCCTCAGGGCGGACTTGCTGGGATGGGGCCTTATTTCAAACATGGGAGTCCCGCCTCTTCTCTTTGGAATCGTCTCTTGGATTCCTGAAAGTTCCGGTAGATCGGGTCATCATAGGCCGGATGACATCCCAGGCATGGCACCACCCCGAGGATCCGATCGATCTCATCTCCGGTGAAAGGCCTTACGCCGTTCTTGAAACCCGTCTGGAGGGGTTTCCCGTCTAGATTCACGTAAGCGTCTAAAGGATGTGAAAGCCCCATGCCGGAGTCGGCGGCATCACCGGTCGGTCTGAATACACGCCTCCCATTTTTCTGATGAAGGATGCCCTCACCCAAACCCATGACCTTTGGATCTTCATGACACTCAATACAGGTCCTTGATTTTGCGGCGGTGGTATGGGGGTCAAATGCCGACAGATTAATGACCTTGAAGGATCGCTCCTTCCGGTATTCGCCTGTCTCGTCAATAACAGAGACAAACATCTGGCATGGGGAGAGGGGGAAGGCCTCCCGATCATCTCTGATGCCGAGGGAAGGCCTTGAAAACCGGATATAGGAACGGGACTCTTTCCATCTACCGGGCGATTTTTCCCTGGTCAGCCAGTCTGTCTGCGCTTCCGATTCCGTGTATGTCAGGTGGCATCCGTAGCACTGGGGTATCCAGGCGGCGTGACACGCCTGGCAGGAGAGACGTTCATGCCCCCCTAGACGATGATGCGGCTTCTCCGGCGATGGCACATTCATTTCAATGGGGAAGCCATCCATTTTACGGTAGAAAAAGATCCCCTCGCCTTCTTCCTGCAGGTTGTAGATGGGGGTTCCCTTTTTGGTGAAGCCCACCGATCTTCCCGCAACGCCCGGGACTCGTTTGTTGAGAAAGGCCAGTCGTCCGGCGAGAGAGTCACTGGTTTCAATCAGGGAAAACATAGGAGAGTGACACGCCTCACAGGTAATGTCCAGCTGGTCTTTCATGCGATCATAGGCATTTCCGTCCCCCATCAATCCGGTGGCCGTATGACAATCGATGCATTCCATGCCGGCCTTTCTGAAATGGACATCTGCCTGAAGTTCCATAAAAAATCGATTTCCGGAAAGCCTCCTGCGATTCAGGCCGCTCCCCTCGTAGGGGGTCCCGTATCCCGCGGATTCGAATCTTCCGAAATAGGAGAGGCCGATCCTCGCAGACCGGTTGTGACACTTGGTACAGTTGGCTGACGGGATCCTCGTTGTAATCACAGGATGCTGGTTCATTTTCAGGTTTGGATCTTCCCTTTTCACTTGATCCAGGGCGTGACAGTCGCTGCACCCGCCGCCCCGCCTGGCGACTTCCCCCCCTCCGTCTCCCCTTGGCTTCCAAAGGTGGCATCCCCCGCACATCTTTCGATAATGGTCAATGGCAAGGTTCCACGGCGGCGTATTTTCGTAGAGGTCGCTGACATGAAGGCCTGAAACCATGGGAGAGGCATCTTCCGGGCCGGCCCTCTCAAGCCATTGTTCTTGAATAATCTGGATCATCCCGCTGTTTGTGGCCATGACGCTCTTTTTCACCCGATCCGCCATATCCGGGTGACAGCCGGATTTCCCGCAGGTTCTGTCTACGATGCGGAGATCGCCCGGATTGCGAACAATGCCGAAGTGGGCCCTTTCCCGGTCGGATGAATACCTGTTTCCCAGGTGACACACCGCACATCCAAAGATAGGAACCGGGTGAGAGGGGTCCGGATCTGTCATCTCCTTATGGCAGAAGAGACACCCATCCTTCAATACCCCGGAGGGTCGCTCGATCCGGCCCTCCTTGAGGATCAGCACCACGCCTACCAGGCAGATTGAAATGAGGAGAAGAGATCTTTTCATCAATACCAACGAATTTGATTCTCAGGATACCGGGGTCATTATGCCTTTCAAACGGGCATAAGTCCACACCTCTGCGCCTGCCTTATCCCATGTCCGTACTGCAGCGCCCATCCGGAGAGCCGGGCGGATTCAAAGATACGCTACGCTAAAAAGACAGGGCAGGCAAAACCGTGGACCTGGATCCCGTGGGACAACCGCTCTGATCGGAACCGATCAAGACCAATTGCCCTTCAAAAAAAAGAGGCATTCCATCATATCAATGGAATGCCTCCGCTTTAAATAAAAATCAAATTCGGGTCTAAACTACTGTGACATTCGCCGCAGCCGGCCCCTTCTGACCCTGCTCTACATCAAAGGTAACGCGATCGCCCTCATTGAGGGACTTGAAACCCGACGCATTGATCGCCGAATGATGGACAAAAACATCCGGCCCATCTTCCTGCTCGATAAATCCAAAACCTTTTTGGTCGCTGAACCACTTTACAGTTCCATTAGCCATTGTGACACCCTCCTTTCAAAGAATTTTCATAGTTCCAGACTTCAGGTTGCCACTTTAGCAAATGGAGCTTTCCTTCAGAGCGAAACCGACCCACCGAAAAAAGGCGGGCCATTTATGATTAAAATGAATAATAAACCCATTTTCACGAAAAGTCAAGCAGAAAGGAGTGGTTTGTTATGTCTTGCCCAAGAAAAATGGGTTGCGGAATAAAATAAAATACCATATGTTCGCCCAAAACAGCATCCGATTCCCTGTAGCGGTCCAAAATATATGAGGTGTTTTCCTCGGTGGCAATGTGATATCCGGAAACAAACTCTTTCTAAACGAGCTGAGATGAACAGAATCAAGGTGATACCCTTTGAAACCCGGGAGCAGGTCCTCCAGCATGCCCAACCCTATCTGGATTCCGTAGAGCTGTTTCTGGAGGAACGGGATAAGGCGGTCCCTCTGCTTCTAAAGGCAATGAAGCATGCCGACCGCAGTGTGAAACACGAGATCATGCTGCTCCTCGGCAGCTTTGCCAAACAGGAAGCGGCGTGGCCCCTTTACGAAATGATGATCGATCCCCATGAATCCGAGGGCAGTCGGCACGACGCCTCCATTCAATTGAGCGTCATCTTCCCGTTTTTGAAAGATCCCCAGCCGATCATCGACCGCCTCCTTCAAGACCTGACCCGGGAGGATCCCCTCATGCGGTTGAACGCCGCCTTTGCCTTGGGCTGGGAAGGAAACGCCCAGGCCGCCATCCCCTTGATTGAACGCCTCTACGATCCGGACACCCGGGTCCAGCAGAATGCGGTCAACGCTCTTGCCAATCTGCGCGATGACCGGATCCTCAATCTCATGCTGGAAAGACTGGAACATGGGTCGCGGGACCAGAAGCGGGCCATTTTGTTCAACCTGTGGCGATTCTATTCCAGGAGAAACCAGGTGGTCTCTGTTTATCTGGAATATCTAAATCATGATGATGACGATCTCCGCTTTGATGCCCTGGTGCTCCTTGGACTGGTAACCGACGCAAAGTCCCATCTGGAGGTGTATGTCCGGTCCCTCTCGGATCCGGACCCCCGGATCCGCGCCCTTGCCCTGAGAGAACTGGCTGAATTCGGGAAAGAAGACCTTTCACCCCTTAAGGGGATGATCGAAGGGATGCTTTCGGATCCGGAGATGGGGGTCAAGAGGGCGGCCATGGCGGTCTTGAGGAAGCTGTAGCGCAAACCCTCTCGCATACGGGTCCGTTCCCTGTTCACCGTCCATCCTGACGTGAATCATCCGGCGGGTTTCGCATCATATGGGGGGCACAATAGTCACCAGCACGCGCAGATCGCTCCTGGCCCGGATGCCGTGGGGTTCGCTGATATCGGAAACGAGGACATCCCCGGGACGGGCAGGGAGGGTCGCCCCCTCTTTTGCCAGAAATTCCCCCTCCCCCTCAAGCACGGCGATGCTCACCTGGCCATCTATCTCGTGGGAGTGTATCGGGAGTTCCTGTCCGGCCTTGAAGTTGAAATTGAGGATCTTGAAATAAGGGGAATCATGCACCAGCAGTCTGCTCATGTGCAGATCGTTAAACTCGTTTTCCTTGAAAAGCTCAATTTTTTTCATCATATTCTGCTCCTTTCAACGAACGCCGGGCGTCACTCTTTTCTTCTTAATGCCGCCCTTCTTCTCAGCCTCAGGGAATTGCTCACCACTGAAACCGAACTCATGGCCATGGCACCGGCTGCAAACACAGGGTTCAGCAGGATGCCGAAAAAGGGATACAGAATCCCTGCGGCAACGGGAATTCCCAGACTGTTGTAGAAAAATGCCCAGAAGAGATTCTGCTTGATGACCTTCATGGTCTCGAATGAAAGCCTGAGCGCCTCTGGCACGGTTTGGAGGTCATCCCTCATGAGGGTGATGTCGCTGGCCTCCATGGCCACGTCCGTCCCTGCGCCGATGGCAATGCCGATATCCGCGGTTGACAGGGCCGGGGCATCGTTGATACCGTCTCCCACCATCCCGACCACGTGCCCCTCTGCCTGCAACCCCTTGATCGCATCGACCTTTCCGGCCGGCAGCACCTCCGCCAATATCTGATCCATGCCGAGGGGTTCACCGATGGCCCGGGCACTCCTCTGGTTATCCCCGGTAATCAGGACGGTTCGAAGCCCCATGGCTTTGAGGTCGGCGATAGCCCCTGCCGCAGATGCCTTGGGCGGATCCAGAAACGCGATAAGACCGGCCACGCGGCCTTCCTCCGCCACAAATACACAGGTCTTGCCCCCGCCGGCAAGCCGATCGGCCGTCTGTTCAAGCCCCTCCACACCGATACCTTCTTTATCCATCAGTCGGCGATTGCCCAGAATGCATTCCTTTCCGTCAATCACGCCCCGGGCCCCCAGGCCTGACAGGGCCTCAAAATCAGCAATTTCCCTGGGTGAGATATGGCGTTCCGCCGCCTTTGCTGCCACCGCCTGGGCCAGGGGATGCTCAGACACCGATTCAATGGAAACCGCAATCTTCAGGATATCCGCTTCGGTTCTTTCCCCATAAGATACCACATCCGTGACCGCTGGCGCTCCCTGTGTGAGGGTGCCGGTTTTGTCAAAGGCGATGGCGGTCAGTTTGTAGGCGTTTTCCAGGCTTTCACCCCCCTTGATCAGGATCCCGCGTTCGGCCCCGATGCCGGTCCCCACCATAACCGCCGTCGGCGTGGCCAGGCCCATGGCGCAGGGACAGGCGATGATCAGGACCGATACAAAATTGAGGAGGGCCCGGCTGAAGATGGGTTCCGGGACCAGAACATACCAGATCACAAAGGTGAGAACGGCAATCCCGAAAACCACCGGGACAAAGATGGATGCGACCTTGTCCGCAAGGCGTTGTATGGGGGCCTTGGAACCCTGTGCCTCCTCCACCAGCCGGATAATCTGTGCCAGGGCCGTTTCAGCCCCCACCCGGGTGGCCCTGAAGGTGAAGCTGCCGCTCTTGTTGATGGTGGCGGCAAAGACCTCGCTCCCGGCTTCCTTGGAGACCGGGATGCTTTCACCGGTCAACATGGCCTCGTCAACGGCCGAAGATCCGGAAACCACCACCCCGTCGGTGGGGATTTTTTCACCGGGTCGTACCATGATCAGATCGTCCGGGATGACCGACTCTATCGGGATGTCCGTGGCATTCCCCTCTCGGATGACGCGGGCCGTCCGGGGCTTGAGCCCCATGAGGTTTTTGATGGCCGAAGTGGTCTTTCCCTTGGCCTTGGCCTCTAAAAGCCGGCCTAACAGGATGAGGGTAATGATCATGGCAGCGCCGTCAAAATAGACATGAAAGGACATGCCGGCCTCGACGAACAGCCGGGGCGCAAAGGTCGTCAAAGATGAGTAGAAATAGGCGGACAGGGCCCCCACCGCCACCAGGGTATTCATATCCGTGGTCTTCTGCCGGGCCGCCTTGATCGCCCCGACGATAAACCGGCTACCCACCCAGAAGACCACAGGCGTGGTCAGAACAAAAAGGGCCACCAGCATGATCTGCCTGGGAATGGGACGAAGAAAGGGGAACCATGATTGCATGGAACCCATAAAAATGATGATGCTCAGGACCACCCCGGTCCAAAATCGGATCTTCAAGTCCCTGACTTCTGTAATTCGGGCCGACTCCACCGGATCTTCGAGCAGCGCTTCAGAGGCGCCCAGGAACTCATACCCCGCATCGGATACCGTCTTCCGGACCGCCTCAAGCCCGGCCCAATCCGGCCGGTGGAGGACTGTCGCCCTCCCGGTGGCCAGGTTGACGGCGGCGTCGGTAATACCCTCGATGCTTCCGAGGGCGGATTCCACACGCCGGACGCAGGCGGCGCACGTCATTCCTCCTATGGAAACGGTGGTTTTTTGAAGCGCAGGTTCCCCTCCCACATCCCGTCCGATCACCTCGTACCCCAGGTCCCTGACCTTTGCGGCCATCTGATCCGGGCCCACTTCTGCCGGGTCATACTCCAGGGTGGCCTTCTGGGTGGCAAAATTGACCGAGGCCGATGACACGCCCTTCAGGTCTGACAATCCCTGCTCGACCCGTCGCACGCAGGCCGCACAGGACATCCCTGAGATCTGGAGCTGGACCTTGTCAGCCAACCTGATACCCTGCCTTTTGGATCGCTTCCTTTATGGTATTCGTATCAACGGGAGCGGCTTCATCAAATGTGGCCTCACCCTTCTCCAGATCCACCTTGATATTCGTCACCCCTTCGACCCCGCTCAATGCCTTCTGAACGGCCATGACGCAGTGGTTGCAGGACATCCCCTTGATCTTGACAGTGGCCATAACACTACCTCCCTTTCCTGTTGAATCGGCGCATTCCGAATTTGGGTGATACTCAGATTCGGTCTCAAATAGACCTTGGGATATCAAACATCCAAAAAAAGTCTGAGTATTTCTAGATAATATAAGGTCAAATCGCTACGTGGCAATCTTTCTTCTTTTCAAAATCTCCCCCCGCGTACTGATCACCACCTCCTCCATCGGAATCTCTTTCCCGGATGCCTCAAGCGCCCGTTTCACCACCATCGGCAGTCCTGAACAGCAGGGGACCTCCATGACCACGACGGTGATCGTTCGAATGCCCGCAATCTTGAATATATCCGTAAACTTATTGATATATCCCGCCACATCATCGAACTTGGGGCACCCCACCATCACCACCTTTCCTTTCACAAAATCCCGGTGAAAATTAGGGGAGGCCACCGGGACGCAATCCGCGGCAATCAGCAGATCGGCCCCCTTTAAAAATGGCGCCTTGGCCGGGATCAGATTGATCTGAACCGGCCAGTGGCTGAGGGCCGACCCTGTCCCGGCCTGCGGTTCCGTTGCCGAGGGCTCCCCGGAGGGAGCCTCCGGGATGAAGGTCTGGATCTGGCTGGAGGGACATCCGCAGGCCATGGGCACCGGCTCCGCATTGCCTGGCTTTTCACTGAGGTACTGCTCCACCGCCTCCTCATCAAAGTCTTCTGCCTCGCGCTCCACAATCCTGAGCGCCCCTGTAGGGCATTCCCCCATGCAGGCGCCCAGGCCGTCGCAGTATTTTTCCGCCACCAGACGGGCCTTGCCGTCTATCACCTCTATGGCCCCTTCGGCGCAGGAAGGCACACACTGGCCGCACCCGTCGCAGAGTTCATCATCGATTTCGATTATCTTTCGCATCACCTTCATGGGACTATCCTTTCGTTTCCAAAAGTCTTTTTTCTCCAAGCCTGCGGCCGCTCCCGGTCAGAAACGACGTCTTCAGGACACGGGTCAGTTCCGCTTCATCGTCCGGATGTTCCTTTTGCCTTTCCTCCAGCCGCGCAATCATATCGGCATCATGGAGAACTTTCAGGTTGATCGCATCTTTTCCCCCCGGCTCACGGCCAAGGGCGATCAGGTCGCACACCTCATCCACCAGCGCCTCCTTGGCCCCCAGTCGGGTCAGGATCTCCCGTGCCAGGGCGGTCGCTTCTTTTTCCTCGGAACCGGCCCCCAGGTCCTGAAGATATGCCGCACACAAAACGACCGCCAGATTGCCCCCTTCTTCCCGGCCGATCTGCTCGGCGTACCGGGCCACACGGCTGGCATGACCGATCCGCTTGAAGTCCTGTCTCAGATGGCGCTTCATCTCAATGGCGACCCGATCTTTGAGCAGGTTTTCTTTCTGGGCAAGGAGTTCAGGGGGGAGATTCCCGATGCACTGCTCCGCATGCGGGCAGTAGGAGGCGCATCCGAAGTCCAGGTCCGGATTGAGAAAGCGATGACCGCACTTGGGGCACTTCCGGGTGGGGTCATCCCTGAAAAATTCCACCTCATTGCCGCATTTGGGGCACTTGACCTCAAAAATGGCCCCCGGTTTCCAATACTGGCTGTCCTGTCCCGGACATTTCATGATACCCCCCTTTTTTCAACTGAACCATTCATATGGCCGATTGAACGTTAAGCCCTCCGGCCTTTGGAACGATCACAGGGATAGCGCATTTCCACCATCCCCGTGACCCTGCAGATTCTGCCCGGGGCCTTACCCCAGGATGGCCTTCAGATCCTCCTCCGGCGTACTGATCGGCATGATGTTGAAGTTCTTGACCAGCACGTCCAGCACGTTCGGCGTGATGAACGCCGGCAGGCTCGGTCCTAATCGGATGTCCTTGATCCCCAGGTAAAAAAGGGTCAGGAGGATGGCGACCGCCTTCTGTTCGTACCATGAAAGGATCATGGAAAGCGGCAGGTCGTTGATCCCGCAGTCAAAGGCCTTTGCCAGTGCCACCGCGATCTGGATGGCAGAGTAGGCGTCATTACACTGGCCGACATCCAGGAGCCTTGGAATACCCCCGATGTCGCCCAGATTCTTATCAAAAAACCGGAACTTGCCGCATGCGAGCGTCAGGACCACGCAGTCTTTCGGAACCTGCTCCACAAACTCGGTATAGTAGTTTCGACCCGGTTTCGCACCGTCGCATCCGGCGACCAGGAAAAAGTGCCTGATGGCACCTCCCTTAACCGCTTCGATCACCTTGTCTGCCACACCCATCACGGCATTGCGGGCAAACCCGACCATGACAGATCCCTTGTCGCTGTCTTCTTCAAATCCGGGCAGGGAAAGCGCCTTTTCAATAAGGAGTGAGAAATCCTTATTGCTGATATGCGTCACATCGGGCCATCCCACCAGGCCGGTGGTGAATATGTTATCCTTGTATGTGTCCTTCGGTTTCTGGATGCAGTTGGTCGTCATGAGGATCGCGCCCGGAAATTCCGCAAACTCCTTTCCCTGGTTCTGCCAGGCCGTGCCGTAGTGCCCATAAAAATGGGGATATTTTTTCAACTCAGGATACCCGTGGCAGGGAAGCATCTCTCCGTGGGTATACACGTTTATCCCTTTTCCTTCGGATTGTTTGAGCACGTCTTCCAGGTCCTTGAGATCGTGCCCTGACACCAGGATGGCCTTTCCTTTCTTAGCGCCCAATGGGACGGATGTTGGGACAGGGTGCCCGTAGGTACCGGTATTGGCGGCGTCCAGCAGTTCCATGGCCTTCAGGTTAATCTCGCCGCATTTCAGGACCAAACCCACCCAGTCTTCCAGAGACAGATCCTTGTTGAGGGTAGCGGCCAGGCCCTCGTGGATAAATGCATAGACCGTGTCGTCTTCCTGGCCCAATATCCGGGCATGATCGGCGTACGCAGCAACCCCCTTGAGGCCGAAAACAAGGGTCCACTTGAGGGCATGGATATCCGCGTTGGGTTCGGAATCAGAGGTGATCCCCACCCCCTCGCCCTGCTTCACCATCTCTTCCAGGGTTGCAGCGGGTTTCAAGCTGGCAGCCGCATCGGAAAAATCCACCTTCCCGCCGGCGGCCTTCACCCTCTCCTTAAGACCTTCCCTCAATTCCACGCAGCGACGGATAAGCGGGACAAATCGCTCCGGGTCAAAATCCACGTTGGTAAGCGTGGAAAAAGTGGCCTCGCAGGTAAAAATATTAACATCCCGGTCAGTGATGCCGACCTTCCGACCCTCCACCGCATAAAGCGACAGACCTTTGAGGGCATAGATCAGCAGGTCCTGGAGCGCTGCCACATCAGGTTGTTTCCCACAAACCCCTATCTTGGTACACCCCTCGCCCTTTGCCGTTTGTTCACACTGATAACAAAACATTGCTTTTCTCCTTTCACGCGCTATGGTTGGTTTTTGGTTGTGATGCTTCCTGGTTCTTGTTCGAGCTTGCCCCCATTATGAGGGGTGAGAAAGAGATGTGCATTGACTTAAGTCAATTCATGTCGATTTTTTCGTTTTTTTTTCATCGCATCGGCTTCGCCGCATGCCTGTCAGGTGTGTTGTCGGGTGAGTGAAAACGCTTCCTTCTGCACCGGCTGGATGTTTTTGTTCGCGCCTCTCAAAGACTCCCCCGGATGAGGGACTTATGGAGACGATTGCCTATTTTATTGGGATTGGGGCGTGGCTGCCAGCCTTTTTTGCCCTTGGACCTCACGAGCACACAGTTGCTTTCAAACATTTAAAAAATCAATCGTGTAAGCCTCCATCCCTGAGGGATGTTTTGAGGCATACCTCCTGAGAGCCTGCGCCATAAGATCAAACTTGTCGCCGGGGATGGAATAGGGAATGATTAGCACCCCGAAATGGGGGCGGTTTTCATTGAAAAACTGGATCGTCAATTGAATAAAGTCATTTCTGTTTCGGGTGACCATAACCATGCCTTTGGAGTCCGCATACCTCAGTTGCTCATGGTCGGATGCCCCTTTCATTTGCACCTCATGAGTGCTGATCGCACTAATCTGGAGGCTTCTCAATATATCGGCAACCCCTGGGCTGATATCCTCATCGAGATAATATTTCATGCTACGCTTCCAGCGAGGAAGGGGAACGTCTCGGAAACGTGTTTCGGCGTCCATGCTTCATTTTGCTCGATAAGATGCGTGATTTCATCAGGATATAGCCGATAGTATGCCAGAGCGTTTCTCAGCTGGGGTTCGGACAGCCAGTGAAAGGCAGCTTGAAGACGGTCATAGTCCTCATCCAGGCTCTTGTGGGCTGCAATAATTTCCCAAACCTCTATACCGGTCCCTGCAATTCGGGCCCTTCGTCCGTGGACCCCCGCATTGAATACAATACCCGGACAGCGATGCATTTTGATCGCTTCCTCCAGAAGTTCCTTTGTTACCGTAGAGAAATCCATGTTCCTTTCCCGTGCAATTACCTGAATTCCTTCCAACATTTCCTCGGGAATCCGCATGCTTTTTTGTATACTTGCCATACTGCCTCCGAATTGTATGAAATATGTATGACATAATATTACGATGTCGTTCAAAGTATGTCAATGGTTGCCTGGCATTTCAAGGGGCCGGCCACAGATAATACCGGGCGTACTGCCGCACACCCTGCATGTTTAAATTGTCGGATTTTTTTGAGGGCTATTGGGGAAAGGGACCCCGATGGCAGGCAGATGATCTTTTTCCCCAGGCAGGCGGCCATGCTGCGGCGTCATCTTCCTTATTCCCAGCAAGGCGCTGTGCCCGCAATAGGGACACCCATCCAGCTCCGCCAAGTCAGATACCATCCCGGCCCTCAACCCCCACCCCCTGAGGGCCGCTTCGAAACAAGAAATGGGCATGGTTCGATAAAAACGACCACGCGTGGCATTGGGGCCGGGTTTCTGGCAGAAGATCGGAAAGCCGTTCGATAAACTCTTCACGATCACCATCGTCCCTGAAGATCTTTCGTCTTTCTATCCCCCGGATCATGATCCCGCGGCTCGCGGGAAAGAAGACCGGGGGTATCTAAGCGTGCGACTCTAGCAGCCTGTCGGGCTTAGAGCCCTAATTTGGTGCTGACGCTGGGCTCATTTTTCTGACTGGGCGATTCCAGCGGTTAGGTCGTCACACCCAAGGGCTCTTAGCCTCGGCTATTGGCATATGGTGCTTGATTGAG